>DATJMI010000096.1:0-12271 GCA_035508775.1 Methylacidiphilales bacterium | reverse complement strand
ATGCTTGTACTCGACATTTTCGGCGCCGCGCAAGACGACCGGCTGGTCGGGAAAGACCTGGGAGATCGCCGTCAGCTTGTCTTGCAATTGGGCGAGCGTCAATTGGGCCCGCTCGAGTTCCACCGTGCCATCGGATCGCAGGTTAATGATGACCTCGCCGGGCAGTTGCTTCGGCATTTCGCCGTTTTTGGCCACCGGCACTTTGACGGTGAGATCCTGCTCGTAGCGGGCGAGGTTCCACGTTAATAAAAAGAAGCAAAGCAGGAACATGATCACGTCGATCATGGGCGCGAGCTGGATCTGGATGGGCTCCTGGTTAATGCGACGGCGCAGATTCATAAGGGCGAATTATGATCCCGGCGTCAGCCGGTGCCTCTTGCTCAGGAGAATCAATTCCTGGGTCAATAGCGTCGCTTCTGCTTCGAGGATGGAAATGAGATGGCCGACCCGCCCGCGGAAATAGGCGTAAAACGCCATGGCCGTTATACCGATGGTGAGGCCCGCCGCGGTGGAAACGAGAGCCTGGGAGACACCGCCGGCCAGCAGCATTGTCCGCATCGGACTCGCCTGCTGCGCAATGTGGCCAAACGAGTTGAGAATGCCCACCACCGTACCGAAAAGTCCCAGAAGCGGCGCGAGCACGCCGACGTCCATGACGAAGAGAACGCGCTGGTTAAGCGACGCGGCAATCCGGTTGCCCTCGGCCTCGGCCACGGCGGTGATGGCCTCGGCGCCGGCCTCGGGATGGCGCTCAAGAAAGAGCAAGGTCCGGTCGATAATCCGGGCAGTGGCCTGCGGACGGTCCGCCACGTAACGGGCCAAGCCCTCCAGGTCTTCATTCTCAAAGAAGGGTTCCATCCGGTCGAGCAACTCCGGCGTCGTAATGCTTTTCTCCGTCAGGGTGAAGAAACAAAAAATGATGAGGGTCAGCGTGATCATCGAGGCCAAGGCCAGCGGAATCATCACCCATCCCGCTGAGAAAACCATGCTCAACAAAGAGGTATCCTTGGTTAATTCGGTGACGGCGTCATTACCGGTAGTCTGGGCCATGGCGGCGGTAGCCGTCGCAAATAAACCGGCCATGGCAAAAAGAAATTGTTTCATGGATGAGCAAATTTGAGGCAGTCGTTCGGACAATGGATTTTGGACGCCAAAACAACGTTACAGGTTCAAATAGAAGAGGGCAAGAAAGCGGTAGCCTTTGAATCTTAAGTCTCTGCCGTCAAAGGTCATCTGGCGTGAGACCGGTCTTCTTTGCAATGCGCGCCATCATTTGGGGGCCAATTTCCACGCCATCATGGAAAGCAAAAGACAAAATCAGGCCATCCTGGGCGAGCCAATGTTCGATATGATCCCAATTGGCGCCTGATGTACCACCCAAGTTTCAAAAGTGCGCGCAAAACCTGTCGGGCTTTAGCTGATCCCCACGCACTCGCGCAACCGCAAAGGTTTCGTCCCAAGCGGGGACCTCTTCCCCATTCTCAAGCCGTTCGGCCAGAATGCGCAAAGCCAAGGCTTCCACCCGGCGAGCTGCTTCTTCTCTTGGCGCACCGTAAGCTAATAATGCGCGGGAGAGCGAATCTATTTCAGCGAACTAGCGACCATCTTCCTCCTGCTCCAAGTCGATAATCATCCTTGCCATAAACCAGCCCTACCGCCAAAAACAAAAAAAGCATAGAAAAGATCAAACTTCCCATTGCCTCAGCTTCGCGACTGGTCATCTCATGTCTTAAGTATCACATGTAATAATCCTTGCCTCCTTGGCCCGGAACACGCTAACTCTCCCAGCTACGATATGCCTCGTCTTCTCGATACCATCAATTCCCCGGCTGACGTCAAAAAGCTCCCTCTCGATAAACTTCCGATCCTCGCCCAGGAAATCCGCGAGGAACTCATCTCTGTCCTCGCCAAAACGGGCGGCCATCTGGGCCCTAATCTTGGCGTGGTCGAATTGACCATTGCGCTCCACACGGTCTTCGATACGCCAACCGATAGTTTCGTCTTTGATGTGAGCCATCAAGCCTATGTCCACAAGCTCTTGACCGGCCGACGCGAGCGCTTCCACACCATCCGTCAGCCCGATGGCCTCAACGGTTTCATGCTCCGCACCGAAAGCGAGCACGATTGCTATGGCGCGGGCCACGCGGGCACCGCCCTTTCCGCCGCGCTCGGCATGGCCACAGCCCGCGATCTGCGGGGCGGCGCCGAACATATCGTGGCTCTTTGCGGCGACGCGGCCTTTACCTGCGGCATCACGTATGAGGCGCTTAACAACATCACTTCGCACGCCAAGCGGCTCCTCGTCATTCTCAACGACAACGAGTGGTCCATCGACAAGAATGTCGGCGCCATCGCCAAATATCTCACCTCCATCGTTACCGATCCGCGCTACGAAAACCTCCATCGGAGC
This sequence comes from Methylacidiphilales bacterium, assembly GCA_035508775.1. Classification (GTDB taxonomy): domain Bacteria; phylum Verrucomicrobiota; class Verrucomicrobiia; order Methylacidiphilales; family UBA1321; genus JABDGH01. The sequence continues at coordinate 9,861 of DATJMI010000096.1, read as the reverse complement.
ATGGGGAAGCTAGTCGAGCGTTTCGCGGGCGAGACGGCCAGGACCCTCGCGTTCAAGGCCGAAGGCGCGCTCAAAGGACTCATCTCGACGGGCCATCGCCCAAGCCTCATCTTCGAAGAAATGGGCCTTTCCTACTACGGTCCCATCGATGGCCATGACTTGCCGACATTGATTAAAATCCTCGAGTTTGCCAAACACCACGAAAAACCGCTGCTCCTGCACGTCATTACGCAAAAAAGCAAGGGTTTCGACATCGGCATTTCCAAACAAAAGAAATATCACGGCGTCGGTCCCGGCACCTATGACCCGCAGAAGGGGATCGAGACAACCTCCCAAGCCCCCAAAACCTACTCGCAGGTTTTCGCCGAGACCATGATCAAACTGGCTGACATGAATTCCAAGGTCGTCGCCATCACAGGCGCCATGCCCAACGGCACCGCCCTCGACCTCTACCAGCCCAAGCATCCGGATAGATATTTCGACGTCGGCATCGCCGAGGAACATGCCGTCCTCTTCGCCGCCGGCATGGCCGTCAAAGGCTACAAACCCTTCTGCGCCATCTACTCCACCTTCCTGCAGCGGGCTTTCGATCAAATTGTCCACGACGTCTGCCTGCAAAACCTGAATGTCGTTTTCGCGATGGATCGCGGCGGCCTTTCCGGCGACGACGGCCCCACTCATCACGGTCTGTTCGACATCAGCTATCTCCGCTGTGTTCCGAATATCGTTCACCTGGTGCCCACCAACGAGGATGAACTGGCTGACATGCTTTTCACCGCGCTCCATCACGACGGCCCCATCGCCATCCGGTATCCGCGCGGCAACGGCCCCGGCGTGGCGCTTAAGGCCAAACCGGCGCTCATTCCCATCGGCAAGGCCGAGGTGGTCAAACATGGCACGCAGGTGGCCATCCTTGGCCTCGGCGCGCTTTTGCCCATGGCGCTCGAAGTCGCCAAAGAATTGGAAGCCAAGGGATATTCCGCCGCGGTCATCAATCCCCGCTCGGTCAAGCCGCTCGATACCGACACCATATCGTTCTTCGCCCGCGGGGCGGAAGTCGTCGTCACGATGGAAGACCACGTCCTGGCCGGCGGCTTCGGCAGCGCGGTGCTCGAGGAATTGCAGGCTCGCGGGCTTCAGACCCCCGTCGTCCGCATCGGCTGGCCCGACGCTTTCATCGAGCACGGCAAACCCGACGCGCTCCGCGCCAAGTATGGCATCAGCGTCGCCGCCACGCTGGAGAAAACGCTCCCTTACCTCGCCAAAGCCAAGCCCGCGATCAAGACCGATTCCAAGGTTGTGGCGTAGCTTCCTCGTGTAGCGGCGGTCTATGACCGTAGCTAGAATATTTGAACTACAGTTACTTGCGTAAGTGACTGGTTCTAGCATAACGGAATGCGTAGCAAACGCAGTTTGGTTGACATCCCGCCATACAGTGTATGGCGACAGAAATCTCAAATGGCAGTCAGACAGTCAAACTCTATCAGTCGGTCAATCGCGGCAAAGCGATGTACCAGCTTGCCTATTACATGGGAGGCAGGCGGGTTCAGAAAAACTTTGCCGACAAAGCGGAAGCCAAGCGGGTAGCGAAACAAATTCTTGGTGGGTTGACAAATGATGCGGAAGCGGTCGAAGCCCTGGCTACGCCCGAATTGGAAAGCCTCGTAGCGGCGCGGCGGGTTCTCGCGCCGAATTACGCCCTGCATGTGGCCGTCGAAGAACATGCTCAAGCCGTCGGAAAGCTTGGCCAGATTTCTCTCCGGGAAGCCGTGGAATTCTTCTTGCGGCACAACCGGGCTGACGTGCCCCGGCTGACTCTTGCTGAAATCGCGGAGCAATTCGCAAAGTCACGCGAGCAATCGGGCCTCTCGGCTCATTACGTTCTATTGCCATGCAAACGCCCCTCCGCGAGCTGGTGTGCGCGACAGCATGGCGTTTCCCGGCAGCGGGCCTCGCGTCTCCAGCAGGAATTCGCCCGTGAACTTGGCGGTAATATTCAGTTTCGCGGCCAATGCTTTCTTAACCGGGCCAATGCCTGAAAGGCGACGAGGTCGGGTGCGGCGGAGGGCAGGGGGCCGCAGCCCGAACTGGTCGCTGGCGCATAGCTCACACCAACCCCGCAGCGGTGCCGCAGGCACGGCGACGCTATATTACCTGATATGAAGCCACTAAAAGAGAGTCAATAGCTTGCCGATATAAGGCGACTACCCCTATGCTTCGGCTTTGTGAAAAAACTTGGATGCGACTTCTTGGGAGCCATTCAAAATCAGTGGCTAGTTTTTTCTTTTTGGACAGTTTCGCTCGCGCTTAATTTTGTCGAGCACTGCGTCGACTTTAGCACCAATTTCCAGTTGGCCGACAGCATGGCAAATTATCGCTTTGGAAACAGGCTTACGCTCTATCTTTTAACGGTTCTTTTTGTGGTGCGGCTGGTTCAAGGCGCACACGGTAACAAAGGTTTGGGTTTCTTCGCGCCCATCTTGTGCGCCATGGGGACATCAAGCAGGTTTCTTCTCTCGTTCTTGATGTTCCTTGCTGCGACAGTATTCCCGTTCACCGTCGATTTTTTTCTGCTTCGGGCGAGTCCAGGGCCGGTTTGGGCAACGGTCGTAGCACAAGTAATACCTTTTGCGCTGCCGTTCGTTTTTTGCATGTGGCTGGCCAGCGCAACCAGAAACCTTGCGCGGTTTCTCCTTGGAATGGCAATCGCCTCTCCTTTTATTTTCTTTTTGCTCTTTGCACTGGCGATGCAGGAAGACAGCGGACCAGATGATTTATCCCAAACTCAAGGGTACTTGGCGTACTGGACGTGCCTTAGCGGTCTTGTTGCGGCCCTGACCTGGCAGCTTATCCAGCCTAGCCGTCGTGCCGCGCTGGCCATCGGCCTAAGCACGTTGGGAGGCAGTCTGCTTGTGTTATTGGCGTGGCCCGATCCTTTGCCGTCCCTTATTCATCATTCCTACCCTGCGTCTCCATCCGTGGTACAACTGCAACTGCCGCCTGATTACTTCAAGGCGATTACATTGCAGACCGATTATTTTGGTCCGAACGATCAGTATGGTTGGCGCAATAAGATTGCCCGCACCGAACTGAATTATATCCCAAAAGATGACAGCAAAATCCCCGTCATCGAGTCGGTTCAAGCTAGGTTTACTCTTTCAAATGGCGAAGCATACGATCTTCTTGCACCGGAAACATCTCTTTTCGAGCGAACACTGGCGAAGGTGCTATCCTTTCAATTTCAAAACGAAAAATTTGCCTTGGATGATCAGGCTAGACGCTCCATTTCAAGTAACCAACCAGACCTAATCAAACTAAGTAAACTTGCCCCATACGACTTCTCGTTGGAACTTTTCCGCCTTGACCCGACCTTGCGTGAAAAACTTGAAGGCCAAACAGGAACCTTAACCCTTGATGTCACGGGACGAATGGTGACGTTGATTAAACAAGGCGTTTTCCAACTTAACCAAGGCAGGCGATTCTCATTTCCTAACGGGGTTGTGATACTGTCCGCGAATCCTTCCGATATGAAGGATCGTTTTATGGACGTGACGTTGAGAGGCTTTACCTATCAAAAGGAGAACTCCGAAAAGTCCCAGTATGGCGATACGTGTTTTCTGTATATCCTTGACGATCCCATGCAAGGCAATGCTCTGATGAGTTCATTTCCAGTGAACTCCGAACAAATCATATTAGAGCCTTGGTTTGAAGCGCCTTCGCGGGTCTTCTGGAACGGCAGCGTTGAGCCTGACGGCTGGAAGCCTTACGATGATTCCACAACCCTCTTTTCCCAACCTTTGGATGGCTTCAACCTGTCTATTTTTGAAGCGCAAAAGCATGAAACATTTAAAGCAACGATCACCATACCGTCATTTTCAATAGAAAAGGAACCACCGGCAGCAACCCCGTTGTTTCAGGTACAAAAAGAAGAATCATCACCGTCGTTATCAACCCCATTGTCAGATCAAATGGAAAAGGAACGGTCATCGACGCCATCATCAGCCCCGTCAGTGGTTCCTATAGACCAGCTTGATGTACAGTATAGCTGTGGAGCTGCACTGAATGATCACGATCAGGTGGTTGGTTCGTTTCGTGTCGCCGGACCTGGCCACAGTGTTTGCACTCACGCCTTTCTTTATTCAAATGGCGTCTTTAAGGACTTGGGCACATTGGGAGGTTCCAATAGTGCAGCAAGTGCCATCAACAATTCGGGATGGGTCGTTGGCACGGCCGACCCCAGCCGTGGTCGCTCAGCCCCGTTTCTGTATGCCGACGGGGGCATGACCGACTTGGGTGATAGTGATGGCTGGGGTGGAGAAGCCTGCGGAATCAACGAAGACGGTCAGATCACGGGTAATGTTCACGACGAGGCCGGAGCACGCGCTTTTATCTATTCCAAAGGCAAAATGACATTACTTGGCAGCGGAGAAGACAATTTGTTGGGCGCTTGTGGGATAAATATTTTGGGGCAACTCGCTGGAGGCGAGGGCATGTACGGCAGTAACCAAGCGATATTCTTTAACCATGGAATGGTCGTGAAATTAGGCACTTTGGGAGGATCGTTTAGCATTGCCAGGGCCATCAACGACAAGGGCCAAATAGTTGGCTATAGTTCCACCGCAGGGGATAAACATATCGACGCTTTTCTCTATTCAGAAGGTACAATGATCGATCTTGGCAATCTTAACTCTAACAGGAGCTACGCCACGTGCATCAATAATAAAGGTGACGTGGCGGGACAACTTGAGGGCAATTCTCACGGTTCCACTGTCTTTATCTATACGCCGCAACATGGCATGCAGGATATGGCAACGCTCTGTTCGCATTGTCTGGTTGACGCAAAAAGCAGCAAGAAAGGGTTCACTTACCTGGTGGGTATGGGCGGAATCAACAATCAGGGAGACATGACCGGCTGTGGTTTCTACTGGGATGGTTCCCACAGTTCTATACGGGCCTTTCTTTACAAGTCGGCGGACAACTCGTTAACTCATTTTCCCTAACCATTCTGGTCGGCAACGAGATCAAAACATGCCTAACCAGTGTTGCCCGCCCCAAAGGCTGCCCGTGCATAAATCCCCGATATTTCTAAAAGAAGCGGTCGTCTATTCCGGCCTGAGCATTTGTGCGGGAGCCGTTGGATTCATGGCTCAATCTGCCTTCAGTCGTTATCTGGCGGCGGGAGAATTTGGCACTCTAAGCACGGTCATGGGGATTATTGCTCTCCTGGTGGTGCCGCTGGCTGCGGTCAATCAAACCCTGACGCATTACTTGGCGCACTAGCCGTGTTGCCAATATGGTCAATGTTGTCGCAAGCGTTTTTTCAGAAGAGGCTGAACTGCTCCCTCGACAAGCTCGGAATGACAGACAGAATAAAAAAATCCCCTCGGAGCCATGAAAATTCCCAATGTAAATACTTCGTATTTCATTGCTATTTCACTATTTTTCGCGGCTAACCTCAATCTCCAGGCCGAAGACGGATATAAACTCTGGCTTCGCTATGCGCCCCTGGAGAACCCGCAACTCGATGTGCCCTACGCCAGCCAGGTGGTGGTGCCGGGCGGCTCCCCCACCATGGAGGCGATCCGGTCCGAACTGAAGAAGGGCCTCGGCGGAATGTTGGGGCACGACGTTGCGCTCTCAGACCACGTTACCGGGAATGGGGCCATCGTGGTGGGCACGCCGGCGAGTTCGCCCCTCATCGCCTCGCTCGGATTGCAGGCAAAGCTGCAAGGTCTTGGCCACGACGGTTATCTGATTTATTCGGCAGCCAATGGCGGTCATGCCATGACGGTGATCGCCTCGTCGAGCGAAGTCGGCGCGCTCTACGGAACGTTCCATTTCCTGCGCTTGATGCAGACGCGGCAGCAAATCGCGCATCTCGACATTTCCGAAAAGCCGGCGTTCCAGCGCCGGTTCATGGATCATTGGGACAACCCGGACGGGAGCATAGAGCGGGGCTATGCCGGGAATTCCTTATGGCGATGGAACGATCTGCCGGGCAAATTGGATCCCCGTTACATCGATTACGCGCGCGCCGAGGCATCCCTTGGCCTCAACGGCGTGGTGCTCAACAACGTCAACGCCAAGCCGGAGCAACTGACGCCGGAATACCTCCGGAAAGCGGCGGCGCTGGCCAATGTGTTCCGGCCTTACGGCATCCGGGTCTATCTCGCGGCCAACTTCGCCGCCCCAATCGCCATCGGCAACTTGAAGACCGCCGACCCGCTCGATCCCACGGTGCAAAAATGGTGGCAGGCCAAGGCGGATGAGATTTACCGGCTCATTCCCGACTTCGGCGGTTTTTTGGTGAAGGCCAATTCCGAAAAACAGCCCGGCCCGCAGGATTACGGCCGCACTCATGCCGACGGGGCCAATATGCTCGCCGAGGCGGTTGCGCCGCGCGGCGGCATCGTGATGTGGCGCGCTTTTGTCTACGCCAGCATGAAAAGCAACGAGGACCGGGCGACGGCGGCCTACAAGCAATTCACTCCGCTCGACGGAAAATTCCGCGGCAATGTTTTTGTGCAGGTCAAAAACGGGCCGATCGATTTTCAGCCGCGGGAAATGTTTCATCCGCTGATCGGAGCGATGCGAAAAACTCCGCTTCTGGCCGAATTGCAGATCACGCAGGAATATCTGGGACATGAAACCGATCTCGTTTACCTGGCCCCGCTCTGGAAGGAATTTTTGGATTCGGACACGTATAGAAACGGCCCGGGTTCTACGGTGGCGAAGATTCTGGCATCCTCGCCGATGACGGCCATCGCGGGCGTGGCCAACACGGGAAGCGACACGAACTGGTGCGGCCAGGATTTCGCGCAGGCCAACTGGTATGCCTATGGCCGGCTGGCCTGGAATAGCAATCTGACGGCGGAGCAAATTGCCGAGGAATGGGCGCGCATGACCTGGGGCAACGACCCCCAGGTGATCTCGACGGTTTGCGCGATGATGCGCGGTTCGCGGGACGCCTGCGTAAATTACGAAATGCCGCTTGGCCTGACCGACATGGAGGACAACACCCACTACGGGGCAAATCCGCCACGGCATGCAAACTATCACCAGGCCGACGCCCAAGGCATCGGCTACGACCGAGGCCGCACCGGCTCCGACGCGGTTTCCGAATACGCCCCGGCGGTGGGCGAAAGATATGCCAACCTGGCGACGTGCCCGGACGATCTGCTGCTTTGGTTTCATCACGTCTCATGGGATTACAAGATGAAATCGGGCCGCACGGTCTGGGACGAACTTTGTTTCCGTTACAACGCGGGCGTCGATTACGTGAAACAAATGCAGACGCAATGGCAAACGTTGCGCGGCAAGATCGACCCGGAGCGGTTCAGCGCGGTTCAGGCCAGGCTCGATCAGCAATTGGCCCACGCCACCAATTGGCGGGATGTCTGCATCCGCTATTTCCAGTCGATCAACCACAAACCATTGCCCGCCTACCTGGCTCAGAGCAAGGGTTGATGGGAAAGGCGGCGAGGAGTAGTAAGGGCGGCATGCCGATGAACGTTCACGAGGTTGTTCGTGGGTGGATTGCTCTAGTGGGAGCCTTCATCTGGGTCATCGCCCTTTCGGCGATGGCGGATGAAAATGGAATCGTGGTCATCTCGCCCCACTGGGATGGAATCAAAGAAGAAACCGCCCGGGCTTTCCTCGCCTGGCATGAAAAAACATATGGGCAACCGGTGACGATCCGCTGGCATGAAGCCGGCGGCGGCGGATCGCGCATCGTCAAATTGCTCGGCGCCGAATATGCCGCCCATCCCGATATCGGCATCGATGTTCTTTACGGCGGAGGCTTCGAGCCTTTCGAGGAACTGGAGAAAGACGGCCTCCTGACGCGGTACGACCCGCCCGCGGAGACATTGGCGCAGATACCGACGGAATTGAACGGGACGCCGCTCATCGACCCCGGTCACGAATGGTTCGGCGCGTGTCTGTCAGGATTCGGAATCATCACCAACGAACGGGTGCGGCAGGCGGCGGGATTGCCGAAAGTGCGAACCTGGGCGGACCTGGCCGATCCACATCTGGCGGGATGGGTTTCGGCATGCGATCCGCGGGCATCCAGCAGCGTGATGCAGATCTACGAAATCATTCTCCAGTCTTACGGATGGGACAAAGGCTGGGGCGTGCTGATGGAAATGAGCGGCAACACGCGCAATTTTCTCCCTTCGGCGGCGGCTTCGGCGGTGGAAGTGGGGTTGGGCGACGCGGCCTATGGCGTTTCCATCGACGTCTATGGACAGGCGCAAGCCGGTTATTACGGAAGGGGAAATGTGAATTTTACGCTGCCCACCGGTCGGACGGTGATCACGCCCGACGCCATCGCCATTCTGAAAAATCCGCCTCATCCGGAATTGGCGCGTCATTTCCTCCAGTTTGTCTTGTCGCGTGAGGGACAAATGCTCTGGATGGCGCCGCTCGGGTCACCGGAGGGCGCCAAGCGCTACCCGATCAACCGGATGAGCGTGCGGCCCGCGTTGTACGATGAACTAGGAGGGATAACGCCAATTACAACGAATCCGTTCAAGAGTCCGCCGGCCTTTGTCCTGTCGGACCAACTCGGCTCCAAACGGCGCACGATTTTGATGGCCTTGATTGCCTCCTGGATGATCGACACGCACGACGTCCTGGTTCAGGCATGGGCAAAACTGAACTCGCCCGCCGCCGAAAAGCTTCCCGCGGAACACCGGCAGAAACTTTGGGCCCAATTTCTTGCTCCGCCCTGTTCCGAACAGGAACTGCTCCGGCTCGTTGACACCGATTGGCAAAACCCGGTGAAAAGAACCGCTCTCGCGAACCGGTGGCAGGCGGAAGCACTCGACCGGTACGAAAATTTAATCGCGCAACTTGCGCAATGATAGGGGTGGCCGCAATCTTTTCCGATGATCGTGGCGGTCCATCATCTCGTGAAATCGTTCTCGCGCGATCCCGAAGAGCGGGTCGTCGACGGCGTCTCGTTCCGGATCGAGCCGGGCGAGATGTTTTTTCTCCTCGGCCCCTCCGGTTGCGGCAAAACGACGGTGCTCCGCATGCTCGCCGGGTTTCTTGACCCGGATAATGGCGACATTTTTTTCGGTGAAAAACGGATGAATGGCGTGGCGCCGCGCCACCGGAACACCGCGATGGTTTTTCAGAACTATGCCATCTGGCCACATCTGACGGTCTATGAGAATGTCGCCTATGGACCGCGGGCGCGGAAACTTGACGCGGCTTTGATTCGTCAGCGGGTGGAGCGCGCGCTGGAAATCGTGCGGATGAAAGACCTGGCTCAACGCAAGCCGGCGCAGCTTTCGGGAGGACAGCAACAGCGCGTGGCTTTGGCCCGGGCGCTGGCCGCCGAACCGGCTCTGATCCTGCTGGACGAGCCACTGTCGAATCTCGACGCGCGGCTGCGGCTCGACCTGCGGGAAGAATTACGGCGCATTCATCGCGAGACGGGCACGACCTGCCTCTATGTCACGCATGACCAGGAAGAGGCGCTGTCCCTCGCCAACCGCCTCGCCGTCATGAACCGGGGACGGATTGAACAGACCGGCACGCCGGAAGAAGTTTATCGCAAACCGGTCAACGAATTCACGGCGCGGTTTATGGGCGAAATCAATGTGCTCGCGCCGGGCAGCGCCCTCGCCCAGGTCTTGCACGCGCCCGCGAGCCGGAAAGCGGCTTTCCGTCCAGAGGGCGCCGAACCGGGTTCCGAAGGAATCGCGGCGGTGGTGAAGGAGGCCGTTTATCTCGGAGGCAAAACGGAATTGATCGCCGAAACGGCGGCGGGCGAGAGAGTAAAACTTTGGCATCGCGAATTCATCCCGCCGGGCCAGACGATTCATTTTCGGGTTGATCGGGAAGCGCTTA
>DATJMI010000095.1:0-8283 GCA_035508775.1 Methylacidiphilales bacterium | reverse complement strand
CCTGAAATCAGGATCACCACACTGGGCAAGAGAAAGCATTTTCTCATAAATGCCGCGTGACGGGCATCATTCTAACGGCACGACCATTTCTTTCAAGCTCCAGTTGCCCTTTTCGGAACATGAAACAATAGAGACATTATGACTTAATTTGTTTTTAAAAAACTCCAATTAGAGTCATTATGTCGCTTAATTAGAAAGGCACAGTTTTTGTAAGAATTTTATTATAAACATATTATGAATTAATGAAAATCCGGCATCGTGTATGCGAGGGTAAATTTGAAAGAGAAAGGATTACCTATGAAACTCATTCGTTACCAAACTACACCCCTCCTCAGTCCCGCCGACAGCTTCACCAGACTGCGCGATGAAATGGACCGTCTTTTTGACGTCGCCTTTCCCGCGTTCAGCTCCCTGCAGCGCGACGGCGGATTATCCGGCGATTGGCAAGGTGAATTCCCCATCGACCTTTACCAGGACAAGGACGCCTATGTCGTGCGCGCCGAATTGCCCGGCTTCCGCAAGGAAGATCTCAGCGTCGAAGTTGCCGACGGCATTTTGACCATTACCGGTCACCAAAAGACCGAGGCCGGCCCAAAGGAAAAGGATGGCGAAGGCGCCACCCAGGAACGCCGCGTCAGCCGCTCCGTCTCTCTGCCAGAACACGTCAACGCGGAGAAGATCCAGGGCGCCTATGAAAACGGCGTCCTTACCGTCACGCTTCCGAAACTTGAGGAAGTAAAACCCCGGCAAATCGCCATCGAGGTCAAATAACCGCGGTGGCTCACAGAAAGGAAAAATCATGAACCTCTTGTCTAAAAAGGAACCGCAAACTCTGGCCCAAACCGCGCCGCACCGGACTATCACGCCTCGTTACGGCGTCAGCGAAACCGCCGACGCCTTTACCATCACCGCCTGGCTGCCCGGCGTCGAACGAGCCTCGGTGGAAACGATCGTCGATGGCGAAAATCTCGCCATCTTCGGCCGCCGCGCCTGGGTTGCTCCGGAACAGTGGACGCCTGTTTACCGGGAAATTCCGCAAGCCGATTACCGGCTGGTGCTCGGGCTCGATCATCGCGTCGATCGCGAAGCCATCCGGGCCGAATACAGCCAGGGCGTCCTGACCCTCACGGTGCCAAAAGCGGAAGCGGTTAAACCACGCCGCATCGAAATCAAGGGCTGATCCGGAATTTTCCAGCTCCCGGATCGACTCGCGAGAAAGGAAGCGTCCGGTCGCAAGACCGGGCGCTTCTTGCGCGGTGGCTACTTTTGATAAAGTACTAAACCGGAATCGAAACAGGGCAAGGCCGGTGTCCACTATTGTGCCGAAGGGGCGGTTATCGTGGCGGACTGTGCTCCGGGATTTACCCTCACATCTGCGGATCGTATATCCAGGTCCACCGATTGACCGTCCGGTGTTATTTGGGAATCCAAATCGAGGGAAAACCGGGAATATTTTGGCCCGCTCATTTCCCGATCGATCATCCCCCGCGTTCCGTCGCTCATGGTGATAACCGGAGAGCTCTTAATGGTGACCCCATTGGTGTTATTGATCGTGGCCAAAACCGCGCTAAGCTGATCTGGATCGAGTTCGCCCAAGGCGCTGCCTGAAGAGGAGTCATTTTCAAGCTCCGTCCATCCCATTTGATCCCAAAACTTGTCCGGTGCTTCCACCAGGTACGACTTAAAGGTCACGGCCCTTGCTCCCGAACCGGTCATGGCCATTCCTCCCGAAATTTTGGGCGTGATCAGAAGAAAAGTATGCTCGTCCGGGTCTTGCGAGAAGCCACCCGTCACCAGCGTCTGGCCATTGGCGACCCGGCATTTCACATCGGTCGCGAATGGCATCTCCTTTGCGGGATGCGAAGTTGCCTCGGTGGCCGACGCCAGGGCCCTGACAGCGTCCCGGCGTTCTTGATCGGCCAGCCGGTTGTGCAACCGCGCTATCTCCGACTCTAAATCTTTGATCCCGGCTTGCGCCGATTCATCTTTGGCTTGAACCAGATCAAGTTTTTGCCTCTCCAAAAGTGCCGCGTCCCGGCCGGCGGCGAGTTGGCGTTTCAATTCGGTATTTTGCCAATATTGCAAAACGATTCCAGCGGCCAGAATTACGACTATGCCTGCGGCCATGACGGCCCGCGTTTTTGTCGTCATCATTCAGACTACCCCACCATAGGATATAATCTTGCATTTTGTCATGCGCTCATTTGCAGAAAATCAGTTTTTCATCATTTTGGATGGCAAAATGGCACGGGGCTTGTTAATTGATGAGCATGTCCGTTACTTCGCCTGGACTCAAAGGAATCGTCGCCGCCACCACCCGCCTCAGTGATGTTTTGGGAGAGGAAGGCATCCTGATTTACGCCGGGTATGACATCAATGAACTGGCGGGCAAGGTCAGTTACGAGGAAGTGATTTATCTCCTCTGGCACGACGAGTTGCCGAACAAGGCCCAGCTTGAAAAACTCACCGCCGATCTTCGCGCCGCGCGCACGCTCCCGCCTCCGGTGGTCGACTTTCTGACCCATGCGCCCCAGGATGCCAACGTGATGGATGTCCTGCGCACGGGTATTTCCATGCTCGGGCTCTACGACCACGCGCCGATGGGGCCGCAATCGCCCGAGGTCTTGCTGCCCCGCGCCATTTCGCTCACCGCCAGGGTCGGTGTCATTATCGCTTATTACCATCGCGCCCGGCAGGGCAAATCGTTGCCGCCCATCCGCACCGATCTTGGTGAAGCGGCCCACTTTCTCTATCTGATCAATGGCGAAACGCCGGGACCCGAGGCGGTCAAGACTCTTGACCTCGCCTACGTCCTCCACGCCGATCATGGCTTCAATGCCTCGACCTTCGCCGCGCTTGTCAACATCGCCACCCTTTCCGACATCTATTCCGCCGTCACCACGGCCATCGGCACGTTGAAAGGGCCGCTGCACGGCGGCGCCAACGAGGCGGTCATCCACATGCTTCAGGAAATTGGCAGCCCCGATAAAGTCGACGAGTGGGTCCATGCCAAATTGGCCAAAAAAGAAAAGATCATGGGCATGGGCCATGCTGTTTATAAGGTACTCGACCCACGCGCGCCTCACCTCAAGGCGATGGCGGTCAAACTCAGCCAGGAACTGGGTGAAACCAAATGGGTTGAGATGAGCGAACGCATCGCCGAAATCGTCAAAAAAGAAAAAAATCTCAATGCCAACGTCGATTTTTACTCCGCCACCGTCTACTACAGTCTCGGCATTCCCACCGACCTCTTCACCCCCATCTTCGCCATTGCCCGCATGTCAGGCTGGACCGGCCACATTATCGAGCAACTCAAGGATAATAAAATTTTCCGTCCCAGCAGCGAGTATGTCGGTTTTCCGGTTGGCAAAAAGGTCATCCCCCTCGGTCAGAGGTAAGAGTACTCCCGCTTTTTTATTGCCCTTGCTTATTGTTACTTAAGAAGAGTAAATCAGATGAGGCTTGTCCTGGATTGAACAAGCTCTAGAACCTTATAAGGCTGGCTTTGATTTGAAATTCCCCCTCCACTTCCAACTTCATGAGCACAACCACCGCGCGATATCTGGAAGGCGCGGTTCATCACAGCCATCCGCTCAGTCCACGAGGCATGTCGGAACGGCTGTTTACCTTTTGGTTCAATAGCTTCGTTTACAACCAAATTTGGGAAGATCCGCGTGTCGACCTCAAGGCGCTCGCGCTCGCGCCGGAAAGCCGCATGCTCACCATCTCCTCCGGTGGCTGCAATGTCCTCAACTACCTCATTCATAAGCCCGCTCACATCCAGGCCGTCGATCTCAACCGCAGCCATCTTTGCCTGCTCCGGCTTAAGCTTGCCGCCATTGAGTACCTGCCCAGCTACGAAGACTTCTTCCTCTTTTTCGGCTGCGCCGATGACGAACTCAACCGCTACAACTATTTCACCTACCTCGCCGAGCACCTCGACAAAGACACCCGCGCCTTCTGGGAAAAGGGAAATTGGATCAGGCTGCTGCTCTTCGGCCCGCGGATCAAGTACTTCACCAAAAATTTCTACGACTACGCCAAAATGGGCTACTTTATCCGGTTTCTGCACACCATTGCGCGCGTTTGCAAATGGGATCCGGCGCGGCTTCTCTCCGCCTCCAGCCGCAAGGAACAGGAGGAGATTTTCGAACAAAACATCGCCCCGTTCTTCGATAACTGGTTCGTCCGCGCCACTGGCAAAATGCCCGTCATGCTCTACTCCCTCGGCATCCCACCACAGCAATTCAGCGCGATGGAGACCGAGACCGAGGGTGGTCTCATCGCCATGTACCGCGAGCGGGTCAAGCGCCTCGCCTGCGACTTCCCCATCTCTGAAAACTACTTCTGTTGGCAGGCCTTCAGCCGCAGTTACGACCGCGCCTCACGCCGCGCCATGCCCGACTACCTCAAGGAAGAAAATTTCCAGACTCTGCGCGACAATCTCCACCGCGTCTCCCTCAAAAACGCCACGCTGCTGGAGCACATGCGCTCGGAGCCCGACCAATCGATCGACCGCTTTGTGTTCCTCGACTCGCAAGACTGGATGCGTCCCGAGCAAATCGCTGAAATGTGGACGGAAATCGCCCGCGTCGGCCGTCCCGGCTCGCGCATTGTTTTCCGCACCGCCGCTACCTCTTCTCCGGTCGAGGCCGCCCTCCCTCCGAGCCTCAAAGCCAAGTTCGATTACAAGGAAGCTCTCTCCAAAGCCCTGCTTCAGGAAGACCGCTCCGCCATCTATGGCGGGTTCCATCTCTATGTGATGGAATAGGCGGTTGGGCTGCAAACTTTGCCGCATGTTTTCCGACTGCAATCTATCTCGATTCCGGCGTTGCGTCTGTTTTGGCCGTTGCTTCCCTTACCTCGACTTCTCCCGCGCCAATCGCCATACTGGGACTGCTCCAAAATAAACGCCACGCAGATTTCGCCTTTTGCTTTTTTAAAAAAGCCGGATGATCAATTTTATGCGGAAGACCAGACAGACACAGTGGATGGGCCGCATGGCCGGCGTCATTTTCATTTTATCCATTGCGGGTTGCAATCGGGATGAGACCAAGGTCTACCACGTTCCGAAGGACGACTCTTCGCCGCAATCAACGCCCATGCCGCCGCCGGAAACCACGCAACCGGCGATGGATGCTTCCGGGTCCGAGGCGATGTCCCCGCCCAAGATCAATTATCAAGTGCCCGAGGGTTGGCAGGAGAAACCGCCGAGCGAAATGCGCGTCGCGAGCTTCACTGCTCTTGGTCCCAACGGAGAATCCGCGGACATAGCGGTCATTCCGCTGCCGATCGTCGGACGCGATATGGAACTCATCAACATGTGGCGCTCCCAAGTGCAGTTGCCTCCCACCTCCGATCCCAACGCCGTCCAGCAGGCCGAGCCGGTGACCATTGGCGCGGAACAAGGCCGGCTGTTCAGCTTTGTGAGCGAACAACCCATGATTGGGAAATCCCGTCAGCGGATTCTGGTGGCCATGTTGACGGGCAGCGCCATGAGTTGGTTTTTTAAAATGGCCGGCGAGGATGCGTTTGTCGCGTCGCAAAAGGAGAAACTTCTCCAATTTTTGAAATCCGTTTCCTTCGAAGAAGGTGCGCCGGCGCAAATGGCCGGCACGGCGCCGGCTCAAAATGGAAATGCGAATGCCGATTCCGGTTCCATCTGGACGATTCCACCCGGATGGCAATCGATGCCGCCCTCGCAATTTCTTCTGGCCGAATTTTCCGTTTCCGGCGCCAATGGCGCGAAAGCGGAAGTGAATGTAGCCGAACTGGACGGCGAAGGCGGCGGCGTGCTGGCGAACGTGAATCGCTGGCGCGGCCAACTCGGTTTGGGCGCCATTGGTGAAAACGATCTGCCCCAAATGACGCAAGCGCTAAGCGTGCCGGTGGGGACGGCGACCCAAGTCGATTTTACGGGCACCGACGCCAAAACCGGCGCGTCCGCGCGGCTCATCGGCGTCATGGTGACCCAAAACGGCCAGACCTGGTTTTATAAGTTGATGGGTGATAAAGATACCGTTGCGCAGCAAAAGGATGTTTTCACAAAATTTATCCAGTCGGCCAATTATGCGAACGCTCGTTGACTGGGCGCTCAAGATTTTTACCTCGCTGCGGCTTACCGTGGTTTTGCTGGCGTTTGCCATTCTGCTGGTGTTCATCGGCACGCTCGCCCAGGTGGACGAGGGCCTCTACAACGCCCAGGCGCGTTATTTTCGCCAGTGGCTGATCTTTGGAATCGAGCTCTTCGGGTGGAAAATCCCGCTCCTTCTGCCCGGCGGCTATCTTCTCGGGACGCTGCTTCTGCTCAATCTCCTCGCCGCGCATCTCTATCGCTTTCAATTCGCGGTAAAAAAAATTGGCATTCAACTCGCGCACGCCGGGGTGATCCTGCTGCTCGTCGGCCAGCTTGTCACCGACATGCTGGCTCACGAATCACAGATGCGATTTACCGAAGGCCAAACGAAATCGTATGCCGAAAGCGCGCGGAACAATGAACTGGCCTTCATCAGCGATTCCGACTCTGGCGGCGAGCAAGTTGTCGCCATTCCCGGCCGGCTCCTGGTGGCCGGCCATGAAATTCACGACCAAAATCTGCCCTTTACGGTTCGCGTCAAAAGTTTTTGGGAAAATTCCGAGCCCTCCTTCCGCGCGCCGATGATGAAAAACGGCCCTCCTCTCACCACCAACGGTATTGGCGCCAATTTTGATTTTCGTCCCGCCGAGGAAATGAAAGATCCCGATGATAAAAACGTGCCCACCGCGCTCATCGAAATCATCGGCCCGAATGGCTCGCTGGGCGACTGGGTGGTTTCCGGCTGGGCGAGCGATGCGGAAATGGCGGAATCGCTGCGGCAAAGTTACGAGCAGGAGGTGGGCGGGGAGATGGCGCAAAAAATCGCCGGCCAACTGATGCAGCCGCAAGGCATCGAAGTCGATGGGCACACGTTCACCTTCGCCTTGCGCCCGGAGCGCGTCTATTTTCCCTTTTCTCTGGAGTTGTTGAAAGCGACGCATACGGTTTATGAAGGCACCGACATTCCGAAAGATTTTCGCAGCCGGGTGCAGTTGCGCAATCCGCAGACGGGCGAGGACCGCGAGGTGGAAATTTCCATGAATCATCCGTTGCGTTATGCCGGACTCACGTTTTATCAGTACCAGATGGATGCGGGCGAGGCGGCGCGGCAGGCGGGACGCGTGTCGTCATCGGTCCTGCAGGTTGTGCACAATCCAAGCTGGTTAACGCCTTACGTTGGCTGTGCCATGGTCGCTCTCGGGCTGGGGATTCAATTCATGTTTCATCTCATCGGATTTTTGTCGAAAAAGAAAACGGCGTAAAAAAATTGAGATTTTGGCAGTGCCGTTCCGAAATCATTGAGTCCAGGCGTTGTGTTGCCCAGTCGCGTTTGGAGCTTGGAAAAGGCGGTTGCGCTATTAGCTTAAGGCATGGCCGTGCAAGTGCCGCTTCTCGTTGCGCTCGCCCTCTTCATGTCCGCCGAAGCCATTAACGCGGGCGATCCCGCCGCGCTTCCATCGCAGAAAGCCGCGGTAGTTCTTCCACTTCTTCGGGAATTTTCACCAAAAGAGACCTCAAAAGGAAATGTCCTGGAAAAAATCACCAAAATACTCGGCAAGGATTTTTTGACTACTGCTCATGGACCAAATGGCGCTGTGGAAGAATTATTTTATGAATTGGATGATAGGACCATTATCCACGTGGGGTTTTTAGACGGTAAACTGGCAGGCATTACCAGAGAAGTATCTTCTCGAGTGGTTGAAATTCTTTATCCGGCCTCAAATCGCTCCTACTGGATCTGGCCGTTCGTGAGGGCATCGGCGTGCGAGCCCGACGGGAGCGTGCTCGTGACATGGTGGGACGAAAAAGGAAACTTCCACCGCTACGTGGATGCAAAGTACGTGGGCACGGGCTACCTCGGCCTGCGGGATCAAGGCGATGTTGTGGAGGGAATCAACGCGGATTGGAAAATCACTCTGTCGCCGTCCCCCGACAATGACGATGGCCTTGAGCAGGCCACGGCGGACAGCAGGATTTTTCTCGCCGAATCGACGCTGGACCGCGACCAAACCTTTGTGAATGTGTATGTGAACGGCGGTCTTACCGGCACACTTGGCCCTTTTCTCCGATATAGAAGGTGGCCTGTGGCAGTGGAAAGCAATTACAATTTCAGTTCGGACGGAAACGACTGCACCAGCCTCCTCATCTGGAAAGACAAAACCAAGACCACTCCCCAGGTGTTGGTGATCGATGGCAACGGCGCAATC
>DATJMI010000094.1:0-10093 GCA_035508775.1 Methylacidiphilales bacterium | reverse complement strand
CCAGCCCGCCGGAAAATCATCCTCCGCGAAAACGCACCGCCCCCGCCCCCGCTCCATCGCCCGCCGCAACAGCTCCACCGAAACCGCCGCCGTCCCGCCCGGCTTGAACGCCAGCCCGTAATTGCGATCCCACGCCTCCCGGTCGAACGCCTTCGCCCGGTGCTCCTCCGGCGACACCTCCTCCCGCGTGTCCGGATCGTATGTCTTCAGCCCCGCCGCCGCCGCGTCGTGCGCATCCACCCGGTGGACCAGAAGCCCCGCCCGGCTCGTGTACCAGTGCCCTTTCGGATTGGGCGCGAACCCCGTCCCCTCCGGCGGCAGCGTCAGCTCGTAACTCAAATGCCCCTCGTCATTCGGCGGCGTCCCCGCCATCACCAAACGGAAATCGCGGTCGCTCGACATGATCGGCTCCATCGCCTCCAGCAAATCGCCCAGGCGCGCGATATGCCCCGCCTCGTCGATGAACACGCACCCGCTCCAGCTCCGCGCCGTCGCCGGGTTCGGCGCGATGACCCGCGTCCGCGAACAGACCGTCCGCGAATGCCACACCCGCGCCTCCAACTTCTGCCGCTCGAAAAGCTCCGCGATATCCTCCGGCCTCAGCTTCGCCCCGTTATGCCGGCCCGCGCCAACCTCCACCGGCATCTCCTTCGTGTTCGCCGCCGCGAACGCGTCCCGCAGCGCCAGCGCGTCCGCCGCCATCCGTTCCCGCGCCGACTCGACCACCGCGCCCTCCCGCGCGATCAGTTCCCCGCCCACCACCAGCGACGCCGACGCGAACGTCGCCAGCCCGCCCCGCTTCTTCATCATAAACTTCAGCGCCTTCTTCGCCAGCGCCGTCGTCTTGCGCCCCTGCCTCCGCCACAACAGAAACATCCGCCCCGCCTCCTCCCTCTTCAGCGGCTCCCGTTCATATTCCAGCGGTGTCAGCATAAATGTTAATGGAAGTTTAGAGGAACAACTTCATATTTGTCATGCCACTCCACCACCACCGCCGATGAATATTTTTCGGGTAGAGGACCATATAGAAAATCATAACTAGCGATAGGAGTCGGGGGTCCTAAGGTTTCGAAAATTGATATCCCATGAAATTTGAACAGAAGAGGAACCACGTCTCCTCCTTCCGAAACAACCCAGGCGTAACATCGGCTGGCATCGTCCGAAGCCGGAGGCTCTATTTGCAGTGAAATCTGGACAAACCGGCCATACTTATTTTCGCCGATCGAAATGAGTGCATGAAGATAGCGTTCTCCCGGTCCATGATCGGATTTTGTTGTCATGACCAGTTCCTTTACTGATCGCCACTCGGTGCTCCTCAGTAAAACCCATAAGAAGTAATAATGTGCCAAAACCAACCCTGCGATTAAGACCAACCCTCCCGCAATCAACAACCACTTTCTTCTAAGCCATGCTTTCATAATAAGGTAAGGTTGCGTGTCGATCATGCCAGGAAATTTTCTCTAGTCGATCCGTCATCCCGAGCTTGCCGAGGGATCGGTTCTGCCAGCCTTTTTCCAATCCTGTTGACCTTGTCCAGAATTCACCCTCCCCCTTTGCGAACGCCGCGTGTTGCGTGAAATGCGCCTTGTTATCGTTTCTTGTCCGCCATATGCTCTGGCATGGGCGATGATCCGGAAAATCCATCGCGGGAAGATCCGGAACCATCGCGCAAGGAACGGCTTGGCTGCTGGTGGCAGATCTACATTGGAGGCTGCTTTTTCTTTCCGATCTTTATCGGTGCGGTTCAATCGGTGATTTTGATTCCACTTGTCATCATCATGCTCCCCATTGGTCTCGCCTTTGACTTCGGTGGTCATTTCGATGATCTTTTCGGTCAAGGCAAGCTTAGTGCTGTAATTTTGGAACTGCTCACGGTCCCGGTGGCTTACTTCATTTTCTGGCTTCATCTGCGGCTTACCTCCAAGGTAAAAACTCGTCGCGAGTTCCGGCTTTTGATGCTCAGTCTCATTCTTCTCATTTGCGCCAGCATGATCGGTTGCGTGAGGATGGTGGACCGGCCCATCGGCCTCCAATAGAGACTTCCCTCGTTTTTCTTCGCTCCCAAATTGTGCTTGGAAACGCCCTTGTCCGTGCACCTTCGCTGCTTCCCTCTAACCCGCTCCATTTCATGCGTGCCAAAATTCCCTCCTACCAATCCTCGCCAAAAATCGCGCGGCCCAGTTGTTCGATTTTCTCCGCGTTGCCGCCGGAACTCTCCACAATCTCTCGCGCCTTCTTATCGTCGTACCATTGCAAAAACAACGCGCACGTCTCCCGCTGAAATTTCTTGCGTTCGAGATCGAGCTTCTCGTCGGTTTGCGCCAGCTTCCGGTCCGCCTGCTTCAGCTTCGCCTTGTCCAGGTCGCCCGCCCGCAGATCGCTGATCACCCGCGCCATCTTCAGCATCTCCTCGCCGCTCGCCGATTCGATCATCGTCATAATCCGCCCGCCCAGGATCGCCGCGCTCCCGTCCACGCTGCTCCCGCCCGCCGCCTCGCCCAGCTTCAATGCATACTCGGAAAGCTCCTTCAGCTTTTCGAGATGCTCCCGCTTCTTCACCCATTCCTTGTAATGGCCCTGCCGCCAGCGCTTGATGGAATCGATGTGGAGAGGTTTCCCGTCCCATCTTTCGTTCAGAATCTTCCGCACCTCCCCCTGGCCATTGAGCCACGCCGCAATCTCCCGCGGCGATTCATGCTCGTCGAGCCGCCGGTTGATCTCGTTGCGGAGCCTCGGCGGCAACATGCTGATTTTGTTCACCGACCCGTGATTGTATGCTGTCTCTCCGCGCTGGAATGTCATGGCTGGCCTCCATCTTTCCGTGCCTCATCGTCCGATTGCCTCCCCCGCGTCGTGCAGCGCGCGCAGCTTTGCCAGGCGTTCCTGCTCCGTCATCTCCGCCCATAGATTCAATTCATAGTGCGGCTCGTCGTCAATCGACTCCCAATCGCCGCCCCAGATCAACCCGAGCGCCTTGCCGATGGGCGCGAGCAGCCGGTAATAGTGCGAGACCTCGCTCTCAAACATCAGCCCGCGATCCGGCAGATCGTCGATATACCGCCCGGCGGCGTTAAAAATCCCGATGTCGAAGGCCGTGCCGAAATTGTGATTCGAATACCCCGCCGGCGCGTTCGTCACAATCGGGCCGGGCGTGGCGCGCCCCTGCTGATAGAGAACATCCTGCTGTTCGTAGCTCCGCAGCCCCGAAATGATGCTCACGCGCCATCCCTCCGGCAGCCGGTTCGATTCCTCCACCGCGGCTATAAACTCGCGCGCCTTCTCTTGCGCCGCCGGAATCAGCGTGGCGATGTTATCGAGCGTGCGCTGGTCCATCACCCGAACCTCGGTTGCTTGCGCCGGCCATCCCAGTTCTCGCCCATCCGCGGCGGCGCCTGGCACAGGTGATAGCAGACGCCGGTGGGCAGCGCGCGCCGCCTGGCCCGCGGCCACTGGCAGGCGAAGAGCACGTCATCGTGCGCGGCGGTGCCGAGCGAATAGGGATAATCCTTCTGCGCCGCCGCGTTCCAAAGCTGAAAGAACCCGATGGGGACGTAACCGCGCAACGTGTCGGCGTAGCGGCAGCCGATGGGCCGGCCATGCGACGGATCGACGAGAAAACCCCACGCGGCTTGCGGACTCTGAGCGAGCTTATCCCTTAGCGCCCGCAGTTCGGCCCGGCCCACCACATCGACCCGGTCCGCGCCGTAGATGCACTCGGGATCGAGATGGGTGTGATTGAACAGCACACGCCGGAAATTGTCGGGCAGGACGATGTCGGCGTCGAGGTGCAGCCGCCAGCCGTGATACTGGAACCGCGCCATGCCGTCGTTGATCGCCGCGCCCTTGTTGAAATGGCGCCCGTTCTTGGTGAAGAGATCGCTCACGGCAAGAATCGCGCCGTGCTTCCGCGCCACCTGTTGCGTCGCGCGGTCCGCGTGGCTCGTCACCACGATCATCGTGTCGAGCTGCGGATGATTCAGCGCGAGGGTGACATCGAGCACGTCGTCGAATCCCACGCACGTCGTCACCGCTTCGAGCCGGAGCGATTCGGCGGCGTGCGGGCCGGAGAGAGGAAGGGGAGCGGCGTATTTCATGATCCCGCCTTTCGCGGAAGCCCGGTTGGCGCGGTATCCCGCTTTCGCCACCCATTCATTTCGTCGAATTTCACCGCGTGCTCGTTGTCGATCGAGTATTGGGTCGCATTGTTGCCCGGCGAGGCGGGGACGATGCCCTCGTCCGTTTCGAGCGGCGGCACAAACCGCTTGCCGTAAACCGCGATCATCGCATTGTAGCGCGCCCGCCAGTGCGGCGTCACCAGCTGCCCACCCCGCACGAGCGCGATCACGCCCGAATTTTGCTCGCGGCCATCGAAGCTCGCCGTCTCGCTCGTGACCAGCGGCGGAATGATGGGGCCGCAGGCCGTGAGCGCGAGGCAGATCGTCGGAAGCACAATTTTCATTCGGCCTCCAGGTCCCGGATTTTTTGCAGGTTGCCCCCGGCGTGGGCCTTCGTCGCCATGGCGTCGAAGGTCTCCTCCTGTTGCGCCTCCGCGGCCTGTTCCATTGGCGGCGTCTCCTCGGCGTCGGAGAATGCTTTCCAGATGCCCACGCCCGCTGTGATCGCCGAACCGATCAGGCCCAGGATCGCCGCGGTCATTTCAGCCTCCAATCGCGCGGGTCCTTCTTCGGCTGGCCGAAAATCCCGCGATGGAGAGAGGCCGCGATCACATAGAGCATGATCGCCAGGCTCACCGCGACGAAGCCCATGACGATGCCCGCCAGAATCGAGAAGACAAATTCCATGACGCCTCCTTAATTCGTGGTTGAGGCCGCCGGGGGCGCGGCAGGAAGGGACGAGACAGCCGCGACCGCGTTTTGCACGGCGCTGGTCGTGGCCACACTCGCATTGTTGATTTGCGCGGGAGTCGCGCCTTGCGCCTGGAGCTGTTGCGCCTGTTGGTTTAGCGCGGTCGCCAGGGCATTGACCGCCGGGGAGAGACCGCTGCTGTTGGCCGAGGTCGCCGCCGCGTTGGCGTAAGTCGTCGCATTGCCGAGGCTGATGCCGTGGCCGTTAAGACTCTGATTGGCGGCATTGGCGGCGGTGTAAACATCCTGAGCCACGACTGTGCCGTCGGCGAGGTCGGTCAGAAGATCGGAGACCACCGTCGCCGCTTGCGTCTGGCCGGTGGCCGGGACCGTTGCGCACCCGCTTGGGACGAGGCAGGCCGGGATCGCGAAGGCGCAAAACAATTTCGTCGCCGGAGCCGAGCCGAAGCTGATCTGCTTCCGCGCGCGAATCCGGCCCACGATGGTCGAGAAAGTCGCCAGCAGGCTCCCGCCGGCCAGCGCGCATTGTTCGATGGTCTTGGTGATCGCGCCGGCCTGGTCGCCCAGGTCGACGCCGAATACCGCCGCCAGCGTGATGAAGAGATGCGCCAGCGCGCCCACGATGGTGAGCGAGAGGTAGAATGGTTTTGTGTTCATGTTCTTTCAGGGGTTGAGCGCGCCACGCTCCCACGCCAGAACTCCGGCGCTCGTGGCTCGGTAAAAACGGGACGCTCCGAGCGCCGACATCTTGTGCGCGATCAGCGGCTCGGGCGTGAAGTCTTCGAGAAAAGTGAGCGCGGCGGCGAACTCGTCCGGCTCCGGTGCGAAATCAAGCGCGCCGGCGCGGGTGATCCGCTCCAGGATCGTCTCGGGCGGAAAGCTGAGGCTCTGCCGCGCGGCGAGAAAATCGAGAATGGCGCGGCGCAGTTCCTCGGCGGGGCGCTTGGCGGCGTCGGCGCTCATGGGCGTGGGCCCTCCAAACGGCCCAGATCGCGCTGGATGTCGCCAAACGATTTGGTGACCGACGCCGAAAGCTGGTCGATCTTTTGGAAGATGATATTGGTGGTGCCCTCGATCTTGCCGATCTCGCGATGAAACTCCGCCTTCAGCGCGGAGAGATCGTTCTTCGTCGCGAACTCGGCTTCGATGCTCGGCTTGCGCCGGAGCGTCGCGATGATGGTGACGATGCTGACCCCGCACCAAAGAAGAAACGCCAGCGAACCGGCCAGCAGAAAAAAGAAAACCGCCTGCTCATTCGAAGCGGTGGCGGGTGCCGGGACAATCTGGGCGATGAACATGCCCGGACACTAACGCCGGCTCCTCGTCGCCGTCTTGGCGACCTGCGCGACAAGCGGGATGCGCCCTCTGGCTCCGTTACAGGCTGGCCTCCCACTCCAACGTCAGCCGCGCGGCGATATCCCGCCGGTAGTGGCTTCCGGGGAAACCAATTTTGGCGGCGCGTTGATAGGCGAGATCGCGGGCCGCGGCCAGAGTCGGCGCCCAGGCGGTGACGCTGAGAACCCGTCCGCCGCTGGAGACCACTTTTTTTCCTTCGAGTTTGGTTCCGGCATGAAAGACAATGGCGCCGGGCAAATCGCAATCGAGGCCCTCGATTGGCACGCCCGTTTCCGGTGTGCCGGGATAACCGGCGGCGGCGAGGACGACGGTCACGGCGTGATTTTGGTTGAATTTCACCTTCAGTTTTCCCAGGCGCTGTTCGCGCACGGCCTCGAGCAGTTCGAGCAGGGGCGTATCGAGCAGGGGGAGAAGGACCTGGGTTTCGGGATCGCCGCCCCGGACGTTGAATTCAAGAATACGCGGCCCCTGTTTGGTCCAGATCAGGCCGATGTAGAGAATGCCGCGGAAATCGAGGCCCTCTTTTTGAAAAGCGGCGAGAACCGGCTCGACGATTTCGCGGGAGATTTGCTCCTGGAGTTCGGCCGTCGCAAATGGCGCGGGGGCATAGGCCCCCATGCCGCCGGTGTTGAGGCCGGTGTCGCCGTCGCCGAGACGCTTGTGATCCTGCGCGATGGGAAGAATGACGTGCGCGCGGCCGTCGGTGAGGACATGAACCGACATTTCGCGCCCGGCGAGAAACTCCTCGATCACCAGCTCGCGTCCCGCCTCGCCGAAAACGCGCAGTTCCATGATCTGGTGGATGGCCAGAGCCGCTTCGCGCGGCGATGGCGCAATGATCACCCCTTTGCCCGCGGCGAGGCCGTCGGCTTTGATGACCTGCGGGTATGCGGGATGATCGCGGCTGTAGGCATAGGCGGCGAGGGGATCGGAAAACCCGGCGCCCGGCGCGGTGGGAAGATGGTGTTTGAGCAGAAGATTTTTCGTGAAGACTTTGCTTCCCTCGAGCCGGGCGGCCGCGGCGTTGGGACCGAAGATGGGAAGACCGGCCTTTTCGAAGCGGTCGGTAATTCCGGCGCAGAGCGGCGCCTCTGGCCCAACGATGGTCAGACCCGGCTTCTCCTTCGCCGCCCACGCGGTAAGGGCATCGAGATCGGTGGCGCCCATGGGCAGGTTAACGCCGAGCCGCGCGGTGCCGGCATTGCCGGGCGCGGTGAAAAGCTGGGTCTTGGGACCATCCTGGCAAAGACGCCAAGCCAGAGCGTGCTCGCGTCCGCCCGAACCCACGAGGAGGATTTTCATGGCGTCGGCGTTGGCGACCGCATTACGCAAATGGTCGGTACAGCCGGAAGAGAGGCGTGCGTGATCAGGACTTCCTCGGAATTGATGCGATGAATGCGGAATTTGGTGTCGTGCAGATAATCGTCGAGCGTGCGGAGTTCGAGATCGCCGGAGTAGGGGGTCTTGTAATTGATCGGAATGATGATGGAAGCGCCGATATCGCGCGCAAGCTGGTCGAAATCGGCGACGGTAAGCCATGTGAGGCCGACGGGCAAAAAGACCACGTCCACATGCCCGATTTGCTGTTTCTCCTCGGCCAAAAGAGGCTGAGTGATCTGGCCCAGGTAGCAAAAAGTGATGCCGTCGAAAGTGAGGGTAAACGCGGTGTTCGCGGCGGAGTAGCCCGAGGCGTCGTGCTGCAACGCGATGCCGTGAAATGGAATACCGTTGGCGCGATTGAGCCCGACGGCGGTGACACTGCGGAAAATGAGAGGATTGCCGAAAATCTGGTCTGTGTCGGCGTGATCCTCTGCTTCGTGGCTGACGAGAATGAAATCGGCCACTAGATGATCCGGGAATTTATAATGGACCGTTTCCGGGCCGAAAGGATCGATCGCCGCGCGAACCCCCACCGAAGATGTCAGATAGACAAAACCGTGGCCGTACCAATGAACGTTGACGCCGCCCGGTATGGCGGCGGGCAAGTTGGCGTTGCTTTTATGTTCGGCGCTGGCGAGTTCCTGTGGAGGGACCAGCGGCGTGGAGGTGGAGGTTGGCGCGTTGGTGGAAGGCGAGGTTTGGGCTGCCGCGGGATAGAGGCTGAGAAGGAGGAACAGGACAACGGAATGAAGACGCACCAAACGAGACTAGCAGATCGGTGGGTGAGGAAAATGAAATTTATTAGTTGTTGTCCTACACGCATTGCCTCACGATAAATGTTACCGGGGAGGTAAGCTTGGCAAAGGGTTAAGTGGTTCGTTGACTCATATTCGTAGTTACCGAGACAACTCCAATTCGGATAGGAGTCGCTCTTGTGACGGTTATTCCGCCAATGCAACGGCTGGAGATTGGCGTACATGTCCGTCCCGCCCTCGCAACGGGACGGATATGGTCAATCTCCCATCCGTAGTCAGTGGTCGACCGTACCCGCTTCTTTGGCCGTGCTGGCAAGGCAGGAAAATCTAATTTTTATACAGGCTCTGACCCTACTCGACATGCAACGCCAAATTGTTGCGCACCGTAGTTTGATCTCGAAAAAAACCGATTTGGAAGATGTGGATTAGCGAAAGTTTTATGAGTCAGTGAAAGAATTTATTTGCGTCATGAGAAGGCTCGACCGGGAACCCGAGATAATTGCAATGGCCGGCGCATTGCAGCTTGGAGTGGATTATTTGAAAAAGCCAGACGCCTCTGAAGTAGATGACATGGAGTAGAGCTTATATCGAACGAACGTTGCAGACACGGGCAAATTGCTCGCGAGAAAACCGGGACAAGCACCGTTTCACGTCGGTCATTGTAGACTGTTTTAAGTCGGAAGCGCGGCAAGCGCTTCGATGGGGCATTTTGCCGATTTACCGAAAAATCAACGAAGCAACAATCCATCCTCCCTCGACGATCCTTCGACAGCGCCTCGCTTGTTCAGGATGACATTTTGCAACGCGGGCTTCGCCGCAAAAGGCTCGGGATGGCTGCGGTTCTTAAACCTGACCCACGGCCCAAGGGTGAGCAGCTTTATTCCGCGCCGTTGGCCCTTTCGGCGAGTTGGTGCGCCAGTTTTCGCCAGTAAAGAGGCAGGCTGTGAGTCTGCATTTTGGACGGTTTGGGCGGGAAGACCTCCTCGGTGGTGTCCGAAGCGGTAAAATAGCTCCAGTCGCTAATGGCCATGATCGCCAGGAGCAGTGAAACGATTTCGTCCTTTTCAAAATAGCGTCGCGTTTTTTCCAGGTGCTGATTGAAAACAGGTTTGGTGGGATCCTGGAAGACCGCCTCGCCCAGAGTCAAAGCCGCTTTTTCTTTGTCGCTAAAGAGGGCCGATTCGCGCCATTTCGGCAGATGCTCCAGCCGTTCCGCGCTTTCCCCGCGCGCTTCCAAATCGAGCCGGTGTTTCTCCATGCCAATGGGGGATTCGGTGATTTGCGCCATGCGCAGTCGCACGAGATCGAGCAGAGCGGGATCGATCCCCATGCCGGGATTGGGGGCTTCGCGCCGCTCGGGGTTTTCCTCAAGGGCAGGTTTTGTAGAGGGAATAAACCTTGTCATAGGATATAAAAGTAATGTTATCTATTAACCAATGATTTACTCATTGATTTGTGGATACAATTGCAGAGTATATGCCAATCATTTCCGACGACATTATTTAATGGTCTAAAATTTGTTATTTATTATTGTTAGTAAAAGACTTACATTATGCTCAAATTTGAAAATATTTTACTCGCGATAGAGTTATTCACCATTAGGTATATCGAGATAGGTATAAATTGCATCGTATTTTGGTGCAGTTGAAGTGTTATATACAACGACAGCCCAGGGAGGTCGTGGCTGCCGGTCAAAGCCAGGATATTCCACGGGGCAGGTTATCCGCGAAAAGCCTGCGCAATGGGCACGCGCCTGCCCATGCCGAAGGCGCGCGG
>DATJMI010000093.1:0-35440 GCA_035508775.1 Methylacidiphilales bacterium | reverse complement strand
ATGGCGAAACGGTTCACTAAAAAAAACGCGAAAGATGATGATTTCTCCACGCCCTCTGCCGGGAAAACCGTGGGGGTCTCGTTATCGCTATTCCGATTCAACCGCGATTGGCTTTGGGGGGTGGTTTTGGTTCTGGCGGTGATTTTGACCTACACGCCGGTCTGGTGGGCGGGGTTTATCTGGGATGACGACGTCTATATCACCTCCAGTCCCTCCATGCATGGGCTGCGCGGGTTGGCGGAAATCTGGACGACGAGCGCGGCCGATATCAGTCCGTTGACCTTCACCACCTTTTGGGTGGAACACGCCTTGTGGGGACTAACCCCGTTGCCTTATCACCTGGTCAACGTCCTGATGCACGCGGCTTGCGCGCTGTGCCTTTGGCGGGTTTTGCGGAGCTTGCAGGTTCCGGGGGCCTGGCTGGGGGCGGCGCTCTGGGCGCTCCACCCGGTGGAGGTGGAATCGGTCGCCTGGGTGACCGAACTGAAGAATGTGCAGTCGGGTTTGTTCTTTCTGCTCTCGATCTTTTTCTTTATCCGATGGCTTAAAGATCAGAATGCCGCCGCACCTACAGGTTTGAACTGGAACTACGCGTTGACGTTGCTTTTTGCCGCTCTGGCCATGGCCAGCAAATCCTCGGCGGTGGTGCTGCCGGCAGTGCTTTGTTTGTGCGCCTGGTGGATGGAGGGCCGGTGGCGGTGGCCCAACCTGGTTCGGGTTGCGCCCGTGGTTCCGCTCTCGGTCGCGGCCAGCGCCTTGGCGATCTGGACGCAGGAGGTGCGCTTGGCGGTCGATCCCCAAGCCTGGTGGGCCGGGACATGGCCGGAACGGCTGGCCCTGTCGGGGGACGCGGTGTGGTTCTACCTGGGCAAGCTGGCGTGGCCTGATCCGCTGATGACGATTTATCCGCGCTGGGAAATGGATGCCGGGCGGTGGGTCGCCTTTGGGGGGCTGGTGTTGGTGATCATCGTCCTGTTGATTTTGGGTCACAAAGCCGGGTCGTGGGCCCGGCCCTGGCTTTTTGGGTTGGGCTATTTTCTGGTGGCGTTGCTTCCGGTGCTGGGCTTTTTCAGCAATCCGATCTTTCGCTATTCGTTGGTCTTCGATCATTTTCAATATTTGGCGAGCATGGGGCCGTTGGCGCTTGCGGGAGCGGGGTTAGTCCGGCTCGTGGATCGGTTCATTCCGGAAAAGAGGTGGCTGCGCTTGGCTCTGGGCGCGGGGATCTTGCTGATGGTCGCCCTAGCGAGTGGGAAGCGAGCCTGGATTTACCAAAGCCAGGAGACGCTTTGGAGCGATGCGCTCACCAAGAATCTCAACTGCTGGGCGGCATACAATGGCCTTGGTGATGTTCTCCTAGAAAAGGGACAAGCGGATCGAGCCATAACTGAATACAGGACCGCTTTGCGAATTAATCCGAAATATGCCGATGCTCACACTAATCTCGGCAATGCGCTTGTGCAAAAAGGAGAGCTGGACGAAGCGGTTAGCGAATTTCAAAAGGCCCTGGAAATCGATCCCAATTTTACTCTGGCTCGCTATGGCCTTGGCAACGCTCTCTTCCAAAAGGGGCAAGTGGATGAGGCAAGAGACCAATACCAGCAGGTACTGAAGATCGATCCTCATTTTGCCAGCGCCTATAACGGTTTGGGCAATATTTTTTTGCGAAATGGGCAACTGGACCAAGCGATTGCGGCGTACCAAACGGCTCTGGGAATCAATCCGAACTACACCGAAGCGCATGCCAACCTTGGCAATGCTCTCTTCCAAAAAGGAGAGGTGAATGAAGCCATTGGCCAATGGCAGAAAGCTTTGGAGATCGATCCTCATTTTGCTTCCGGCTATTACAATCTCGCCAACGATCTTTTTCAGGAAGGCCGGGTGGATGAAGCGATAGCCGGGTATGAAAAGGCCCTGAAGGTCAACCCTGACCTTGCCGGCGCCGAGGGCAATCTTGGTGTTGCCTTTGCTAATAAGGGGCAACTAGACGAGGCCATTGTCCATTTCCAAAAAGCGCTGGAAATCGATCCCCGCAATTTCGAAGCCCATAATAATCTTGGCATCGCTCTTTTACAAAAAAAGCGGGTGAACGAGGCCATGGCGCAATTTCAGGAGGCCTTGCGATTGAAGCCCGATTATGCCGATGCTCAAAAAAATTTGGCCAAAGCGGAGGCATGGGCACGGCAATCGAGCCATCAATGAAGGGCTACACCGGAATCTTCTGTCTCAATCTATACTTCGCCGCCATTTCTGAACTGGCATCCACCGGCGCTGCGGTGACAGGAGCAAGGGTCAAGACAAGAGAAACCCCCAACGCCATGCCAAGCACTAAGATTCTGAAACAGGCCGGCTTTGTGCCAGATGTCATATGTATTCAGAAGCGGTACAATTTTATCCATCAGTGCTTAAACGCCGGAGAGCTTCGAGGTATTTCGACTTGGTATTTTGCACAACATCGGGCGGCAGCTCCGGCCCGGGAGCGGTTTTATTCCATGACGCCAGGGTTTTGAGATAATCGCGCAGGTATTGCTTATCGAAACTGGGTTGCGTTCCACCCGGCGCGTAGGCATCGGCAGGCCAGAAACGGGAGCTATCGGGAGTGAAGATTTCATCGGCGAGAAGAATGGGACCGGCTCCCATTTCGCGGCCAAATTCGAGTTTGGTGTCGGCAATGAGAATGCCGCGTTGCGCCGCGTAACCGGCGGCCCAAGTGTAGAGGCGCAGCGTAAGATCGCGCAGTTCCTCGTAATAAATGTCACCCAAGACGTTGCGGGCTTCGGCGGGCGTGAGGTTTTCGTCGTGGCCCTGATCGTTTTTGCGGGCCGGGGTGAAAAGCGGCTCGGGTAGTTTGTCCGATTCACGCAAATTGGCAGGGACGCGATGGCCCCCCACGGTTCCGTGGCACTGGTATTCCTCCCAGCCGGACCCGGCGAGATAACCGCGGGCAACGCATTCGACGGGAAATATTTCACAAGGGCGGGCGCGAGTCAGGCGGCCTTCAAATTCGGGCAGCGCAATGCCGGGAGGCAAGTCGTAGCTGAGGACGTGATTGGGGCAAATTTTTCCGGTGACCGTGAACCAATGCCGCGAAAGCGCCGTGAGGATTTTACCCTTATCAGGAATAGGCGTCGGCATGATCACGTCGTAAGCGGAAATGCGGTCGGAGGCAACGAGCCAAATTTCCTCCCGCCAGCGGTAAATATCGCGCACCTTGCCGCTGCGCACGAGATGGACGCCGGCTTGTTTGAGGCGGTCAGACCAAGAGTCCATGGACAAATTCTAGAGACAATTTCTCAATCTTGAAGTGCTAACTGGCCCGATTTGCAGATCACAGTAAAAAGGGAAAGGAGTCAAATTTCTTATTGGCCAAATCAAATTTAGCGGTATGCTCTTTTAACGTCGTATCGATGACTTCAAGGTGTTTTACCGATAGGTCACAGATGAACTCCCCGCAAGTTCCATGCGTTAACGCGATCGTCTGTTGGGCGAATTCATTTTTTGCCCAGTTTAGTACTCTTAGTGCCGGGTTATTTCCCGAAGGCATTTTTGCACCGGCCCCGCAGGGGCAAACCGTTGCGGGTATCCTCCTTTCCTCGCGCCTCGTCAGAGGCCAAAAAATGAAGGTAACGCGACTCACGGCTACTTTTGATAAGAGTACTGGTCTCAAGAAGGAATAGACAAGAGGCGAAAAAATGAAGCGTATACTTCTCGCCGAGGATACTCCGCACGACGTGGAATTGACTCTGACGGCGCTGAAGGAATGCCATCTGGCCAACGAAGTGGTAGTGGTGCAAGATGGCGTTGAAGTACTCGACTACATCTACCGGCGCGGAGATTACAGTAATCGCGAGCCTGGCTTACCAGTGGTTTTGCTCCTTGATCTCAAGATGCCGCGGCTCGATGGACTTGAAGTTTTGAAGCAGCTCAAATCGGATCCCGATTTGCGTCAACTTCCCATTGTAATGTTGACTTCATCTCGGGAAGAGCATGATCTCGTCCGGAGTTATGAACTTGGCGTTAACGCATTTGTAGTGAAACCAGTTGATTTTCAGCAATTTGTGGAAGCTGTTCGCAATCTTGGAGTTTTTTGGGCGATCCTTAACGAAGTTCCTGAAAGTTGTCTTGAATCGGCTAAATAGGTAGTTAAGATTCTAATTTATTTAGAATATAATTAAGGTGGCCTATACATTCCCTTGATGTTAACACCATAACACGGGACTTAGCTCAGCATGCGCGACAAACTTCACGTCCTTTACCTTGAAGACTCCATCAAAGACTGCGAATTGATCCGGCAGTTGTTGATGGAGGATGGAATCGAGTGTGAATTGCAACGGGAAGAAACTCGGTCCGGCTTTACGCAGGAATTGGAACATCAGGAGTACGATCTTATTTTCGCCGACTATACGTTGCCACAATTCACCGGACTGGAAGCATTGCGGCTGGCGCGCGACACCGTGCCGGAGACACCTTTCATTTTTGTTTCGGGAACGATGGGAGAAGAAACGGCCATCGAATCGTTGCGCAGCGGAGCGACCGACTATGTGCTGAAAGAGCGCCTTTCCCGGCTGGTCCCCGCCGTGCGGCGTGCCCTGGCGGAAAAAAACGAAAAAATCAAAAACCGGGAAATGGAGCAGCGGCTGCGGCAAGCCCAGAGGCTCGAAGCGGTGGGGACGCTGGCGAGCGGCGTGGCTCATGATTTCAACAATATTCTCACCATCATCAAGGGGCACCTCGCGTTGCTGGCCAAGGAGGGCAGCCAACCGGAACGGGTGCGGGAGATCGGCGCGACCATCGACCGCGCGGCACAACGGGGAACGAATCTGGTGGAACAGCTTCTGGCTTTCGTCCGAAAAAGCGAGGGTAGCTTCACTTCCGTCAACATTAACCAGCAGGTGAGGGAGATAGTGACCATGCTGCGGCAGGCTTTTCCGAATAACATCACGTTTCAGACGGAACTAGACGCGCAATTGCCCGAAATTCTGGCCGATCCGGGACAACTGGAGCAGGTCATCATCAATCTCGCCACCAATGCGCGCGACGCCATGCCGGACGGCGGAACGATCGCCATTTCGACCAAGCGGGTGCAGGGAGACCGCGTCCCGTTTGTCGCATCCGCGGAGCCGGAACATCCCCATGTTTGCCTGAAGGTGACCGACACCGGCGTGGGCATGGACGAGGCGACGCGGCAGCACATTTTCGAGCCTTTCTTTACGACCAAGCCCAAGGGAAAGGGGACCGGGCTCGGCATGTGGACGGTCTACGGCTTGATGCAATCGCACAATGGCGTGGTCGATATCCAATCCGAAAAAGGGAAAGGGACGACGGTGTCGCTTTTCTTTCCTGTTCCGGAGGCGGCGGCGGTTTCGGCGAAACGGCCGGAGCAGCAGGCGCAACCGTCCGGCGGCACGGAGACGGTGTTGATTGTCGACGATGAATCGGATGTCCGTTATTTTCTCCAGCTCATCTTGGAGATGAACGGCTATAAGGTGCTGGCCGCGGCGAACGCCGAAGAGGCGCTTGGAATTCTCAAAGAACGCGGCGGCGAAATTGATCTTCTCTTTTCCGATCTCAGCCTTTCCAAGATGGATGGTTTCGCGTTAAGCGAGGAAGTGAGGAAACTCTATCCCCGGATCAAAATCATTCTGGCCAGCGGCTATGTCGACATGGCGATCAAAACGCGGATGACGGAATTGGGACTCGATGGTTTTATCTCGAAACCTTACGAAACCTCGGCATTGATGGAGACGCTCAGGTCGATTTTGGATAAGAAATAAGTACCTTGGGTAGTTTTCAGAATTGCAGTCATCCCGAGCCTTTTGCGCGGCGAAGCCGCGTGGCAAAATGTCATCCTGAGCAAGCGAAGCGCTGTCGAAGGATTGTCGAGGGATTAGTTTTCCTTCTTGCCTCCAACTTGGGAGCGGAGAGAGCGATCGAAGATTTATCAAAGAAATAACCATACTTTGTTCGTCATATTCGGTAAAATAACCCGCCATCCATGGTTCGTTATATTTTTCTCCTTGTCATATGGATCCTCATGGGGGGTATCACTTTCGGCATTCTCTTTTACCAAGAAGAGAACTGGCGCGGCGCGCGCGACTGGGCTGCGTGCCAAAAGGAGTTGCAAGCCAAGGGAGAAACTCTCAATCTCCGGCAACTCGCCCCCAGTGGTAAACCGGAAAACGATCTCACGAAAGTTCCCATTTTTGCGGAACTCTTTCAGAAAGAGTATACGGCGGCGCGGCTTTACAAGTTTTGCTATTTTGGTCCTTATCTGGAAAACTCTGGCAATCAAGATCTGCTTAAAAATAGCAACGTCTATTTGACAGAAGGAAAACCTCTTAATCTTGCCTCGTGGCAAAAATATTACAGGTCATCGCCTGAATCCAGACTGCCGCAACAGGTGGGTTCGCCTGCCCAAGATGTGCTGGCGGAGCTTAGTCATTTCGATCCCGAACTGGGGGAAATCGATTCGGCGTTACATAACCCAGAATCCTACTGGCCACCAGATTGCTTCATGCCGTACCCGCCTTCTTTCAGAATGGATCGTATAGACGGATTCATACGTACATACGATGCTTATCAAGTGGCCGGCGAAGTTCTCCAAATGCGAGGCGTCGCTCATCTTGAAAATGGTGAATCCGAAAAAGCTGAACAAGATTTTCTTTTTATCCAACGACTGGCGCGATCCATACTTCGGGCGCCGAGTATTTTGGGTGAGTTGATGGCCGGTGGCATCCAGGAGAGAGGAGAAGGGCTTCTTTGGGAAGGGGTTCGCCGTCACGCCTGGAATGATGCCGAGTTAAGCGACATGGAGACGAGTATGGTCTCGGTTGATTTCTTAAAGAGCTATCGCGAGGCTTTGCGTTTTGAACGGGGTGCATCTATCCAGTGTCTTTCGTACGCTGAGCAAAAGCAGCCTATACCGGTGTCGTATCCACCTGGAAAGGAATACAAATTGGATCAAATGGCTTTGTTCTTGGACTTGGCCCCTCAAGGGAAAATTGATCAGGCCAAGTCCTACTTCTGCCGCGAAATACAAAAGGAGATAGAGGCTATTGACTTGAATCGAGGCATGTTAGATGCCTCCCTGTTTGCCAAGGATAAAAAATCTTTAATGGTTTCCCTTCTCCCCTTTCTTGGTAGCTTACAGGGTCTGAACGGTGCGGCCCATCACGTGGCAGAATCCGAAACTTTTTTGCGCATGGGACGGGTGGCCTGCTTTTTGGAGCGTTTCTATTTGAAGCAAGGGCGTTATCCCGAAAGTCTGGCCGAGCTTTCTGATCTTCCTCCGCGTCTTAATCAAGAAGCGCTGAGCGAACGTCCGCTTCATTATCAACGTAAAGGTAATGGCTATCTTCTTTATTCTGTTGGCTGGGACAGAATAGACCATGGCGGCGTGCCTACCGGCTCCAGGGTTGAGAACGGGGAAACAGTCAGTAATGCTGACTACGATTGGGTTTGGCCGAGTCCGTAATTACCAATCGCGAGTACTACTGTCCCTGCTTTTGCCGCGCCATGGCCTGGGCGATGGCGAGATTTTTTTGGGCGCTGGCATAGTTGGGATTGAGTTGCACCGCTTCCTGGAACTGAATAATCGCGTTGTTCAATTGCCCTTTGCGCGCGAAAGCGATGCCGAGATTATTATGAGCGCTGGGATAGTAGGGATTGAGGTTCAGCGCCTTTTGGCATTCTGCCATGGCCTGATCGATTGAGCCGTTTTGGAGGAGAGCGAAGGCGAAGTTGTCATGAAATTCGGCGCGATTGGGATTGATTTCCAGAGCTTTCCGGTACTGGGTCATGGCGTCGCCGGTTTTTCCTTTTCGTAAGAAAGCATTGCCGAGATTGGTATAGGCTTCGGCGTAGTAGGGATTGATTTCCACCGCTTTTTCGCACTCGGTGATCGCCCGGTCGAGTTGTCCCTGCTGCATGAAAGCCTTGCCAAGGTCATAATGGGCGTCGGCGGAATTGGGATTAAGTTCCAATGCTTTTTGGAAATGGGCCATGGCCTCGGCCATTTGTCCCTTTTGGGCCAAAATCACGCCCACGTTGTTATGGGCTTCGGCGTAGTTGGGATTGAGGTCCAGCGCCTTTTGGAAAAGAGCCGCCGCCCCGGCCATGTCCCCTTTTTGAGCGAGGATGTCGCCGAGATTATCGTCGGCCATCCAACAGCCGGGATTTTTCACCAGGACATCCCGCCAGAGTGTCTCCAGATTTTGATATGCCCAGGTTTGCTGCCAACTGAGCATGCCGAGAATCGCCAGCAATAACGCCCCGGGAACCGGGCGCAGCCACGGCTCTTCCGGAATAGTCCAATTGGCGAGCCGGGTTATCGCTGCGCCGGCCAGCGCCAACGGTCCCATGCTGGCCAGATACTGGAAGTGATCGCCGACAAACGAGAAGCGGAAAAAATAGACGCTGAAGAAACCGAGCACCGGAAAAAGCGCCAGCAAGAAGTAAGCGAAGGCAAAGAAGACCGGTCGCAGGCCCCGGTCACGAAAGAACCACAAGACGAGCAGAACCAGAGCCACCGCTATCAGCGGCAGATAAGCCGTCAGCGGCGAGGGGGCGATTTCCCAGCGCGGATAGATGAAGATCAGTGGATGCGGCCAAACCAATTTGCCCAGATAGAACCAGACCGCCTTGCCTGCGATGACAAACCGCTCGGGCCAACTTTGCGTCCATTCGGAACCGACCGCTCCGGCGCCGGTTTTTTGTTCCACCACTGCCCAGGCGCTCGCGACCAGGGAGATTAGGAAAAACGGCGTCAGTTTAAGAAGATCGCGACGGTCCCAGCGGTCGCCGCGCCACCACCAGATCAGGACGAGTACGGCGGGCAGGACTACGGTGGAGGGTTTGCTTAAGATCGCCAGCAACGCGAAAAGCAACGCCGGCAGGTCATGCCGTCCGGTTTCCCCCGCGCCGGATTGGGCTTGATCGCGCCAGAGAAGAAAAAAACGGATGGCCAGCAGATAAAAGAGGCACGATTGGGTGTTTTTCAATTCCGTGATCCACGCCGCCGTTTCCACCTGCACCGGATGCAAGGCCCAAAGCGCCGCCCCCAGCCACGCGCCCGGTATCCGCAAACGGCGCAAGACTCGCCAGAGCAAAACCGCGCAGACGCCATGCAGCAAAACATTCACGAGATGATAAGGCAGCGGAGCGAATCCCCACAGCGCGTGCTCAACCCAAAACGTGGTTAAAACCAAAGGGTAGTATCTCGCCTGGCTGGTCGCCCAAATTTCCTTCAGCCCGAGCGGACCGGTAATGCACGGGTTGCCCGTGAGTTGCATGTCGTCGTCCCAGATGAAGCCCGCCCGCCATACCGGCGTGTAGGCCAGGACGACAGCGGCAACGAGGAGCAATCCCCAGAGCCAATCGTGACGCAGCCATGACGGCAAGGAAGGAGCGGCCCCGGATTCCCCGGCATCCGGCGTGGAAATTTCATCGCCTGATGACTGCTTATGCTGGAGTCGTTTCGCCATGCGCCCTTATCATCGAGGATGAAACTTTTTCCGTCTTCATAGAAGCAGATTTTGCTTGGGATATCGCCCCTGACAAGGGGTTCGCAGGTTTGCCTTCAATCCCGCCGCCATTCCTGTTACAAGCCAATGGCGCCAATGCCGTAGCCCGCCCTTCATGACCACCTATCTTATCCGCCGCGTCCTGCTTCTCATACCGACGTTCTTCGGGATTACGCTGCTGACGTTTCTGCTGGTACGCGAGGCGCCGGGCAATATCGCGTTGGTCAAAGGGGGCGGTGGAGCAACCGGGAGCCGTCCGATGACCGCTGAACAGCGGGAGACTTTGATCAAATTTTATGGCTTGGACAAGCCGCCCCTGGTTGGTTACGCGGCCTGGCTCCAGCGCTTCGTTTTTCATCTCGATCTGGGCGACTCCTGGCTCGATGACCGGCCGGTGGTGACCAAGATTACGGAACGGCTTGGGTTGACGGCCAGCCTGGCCGGCTCGGCCTTGCTGCTTTCCTACCTGATCGCCATTCCCCTGGGCGTGATTGCGGCCATCAAGCGCGGACAGTTCGCGGACCGGGCCATCAGTTTCACGGTCTTTGTGCTTTATTCGATTCCGACCTTCGCCGCGGCGCTGCTGCTGATTATGCTGGTGGCGGGCGGCGACTATCTCAATCTGCTGCCGATGTACGGCGCCAATTCGATCAATGCCTCCGAGATGGGACCGCTCGCGTGGACCTGGGACCGGATTAAGCACCTAATCCTGCCGGTGATTTGCCTCACCTACGCCAGCCTTTCCTACATTTCGCGTTACGCGCGGGTGTCGATGCTCGACGCGCTGGCGCAGGATTTTGTGCGGACGGCGCGAGCCAAGGGATTGCCGGAGCGATTGGTGATCCTGCGCCATGCCCTGCGCAATGCCTTGATTCCGGTCATCACGGTTTTCGCACTCGAATTGCCGGTGTTGATCGGCGGCGCGGTGATCATCGAGGAGATTTTTTCCTTGCCGGGCATGGGACAGCTCATGTTCCAGTCTCTCGAAGCCCACGACGATATGACGACGATGGGAATCACCGTGTTCGTGTCGATTTTGACGCTGCTGGGCTACCTGCTGGCCGACATTCTCTACGTCGTGGTCGATCCGCGCATCCGCTACGAATGAACCCGCCCGAAGCCATTCACGAAAGTTACACGCGGCGTATTTGGCGGAGGTTCCACGCCGATACGATGGCCCGGAACGGCTTTCGGACGATTATCGTCCTTTTCATCATTGCGGCGCTGGCCCCTTTCCTGGCCAATAGCCATGCGATTGTGCGGGTGGCCCATGGGCGGGTGACGTTCCCGGTTTTCCCAAGCCTGGAACCGATTGAATGGAGATTTTTGCTCTACGTTCCGCTGGCCGGCTTGGCCTGGCTCTTACGCCGAAGACTGCTTACCCGCCCCTGGCGCGGCGCCGGTTTATTGCTGGCGGTGATCGTGTTGATCGAAATTTGGCTGGCTTATCACCATGTGGTTAATGATCCATCGAACGACCGGGACCGTCCCGCTACTTTTAAATGGATGCCTCTGGTGGCTTATTCGCCGCTCGAGACCGCTTCCGAGCCTTTCCTGCCTCCATCGTGGACGCATCCCTGCGGTACCGATTCGACCGGACGCGATATCGCCGCGCGGATGCTGCACGGGGCGCGGACTTCACTCTCCATCGGTTTTGTGGCCCAAAGCATCGCTCTGTCGGTGGGCGTGACCCTGGGGAGCCTGGCCGGCTATTACCGGCGCTGGCTCGACATCGTGATCTGCCGCCTGATCGAGATCATGGATTGTTTTCCGCCCCTGTTGCTTGTTTTGGTTGCGATCAGCCTCACCGAGTCGCAAAACCACATGTTTTACATCATGGTGGTGATCGGACTCACCACCTGGACCGGCGTGGCGCGGCTGGTGCGGGGGGAATTTCTGCGCTTGAGCAATCTGCCCTTCACGCTGGCGGCGCAGGCCGGCGGGGCGGGCGACTTGCGCGTCATCGTGCGGCATATTCTCCCCAACGCGCTGGGGCCGATTTTGGTCGTGGGGACGTTCGGCGTGGCTTCGGCGATTTTGCTCGAATCGAGCCTGAGTTTTCTCGGTTTCGGTATGCAGGCGCCGACCCCTTCCTGGGGCGATATTTTGAATGAGTCGCGGCTTTACATCGATTTTGCCTGGTGGCTCGCCTTTTTTCCCGGATTCGCCATTCTGATCACCATTATGTCCTACAACTTTGTCGGGGAGGGGCTGCGCGACGCGGTCGATCCGCGCCTGCGGATCAAATAGCCATGGCCCTGCTGCGCGTCGACAATTTAGGCATTCGGTTTGGCGCCGCGGGAGAGGCGGCGCCGGCGGTGGATGGCGTTTCGTTTGAGATAGCCGCGGGCGAGACGGTGGCGCTGGTCGGCGAAAGCGGCAGCGGCAAGAGCGTGACGGCGCTGGCGTTGACCCGGTTGCTGGCGTCGCCGCCGGCGCGCTATGTCTCGGGACGGATCGAATTTGAGGGGCGCGAAATGCTGCAACTGCCGGAACGCGAATTGCGCGCCTTGCGGGGCAGCGGCATCGCCTACATTTTTCAGGAGCCGTCGTCGTCGCTGAACCCGGTTTTCACCATCGGTTATCAGATTCGCGAGGCGATTAATTTGCATCGCCCCGAAATCAAGGAGGTCACCGGCGAGATCGTGCGTGCGCTGAACACGGTGGGTATTCGCGATCCGGAAAAGCGGCTGAACGATTATCCGCATCAATTGAGCGGCGGCATGCAGCAGCGGGTGATGATCGCCATGGCGCTTGCCTGCCGGCCCCGGTTGTTGGTGGCTGATGAACCGACCACGGCGCTCGACGTAACCATCCAGAAACAGATCATGGATCTTCTCAAGGAGCTGAAGCAGCAAAGCAACATGGCGATTTTGCTCATCACGCACAATTTCGGATTGGTGGCCGATTTCGCCGACCGGGTGCTGGTCATGTTCCACGGCCGGATTGTGGAGAGCGGCGCGACGGTGGAAGTGTTGCGCAATCCGCGTCATCCCTACACGCGCGCGCTGATCGAATGCGTGCCGAAACTGGGCCAAAAGCAGCATCGGCTGAAGGTGATTGATTATGCCGGAATCGAATAATCGCGCCGGGCAACGCCAGTGGGCCTCCCCTGAAAACCAGGAAGGAATTGAGTATGTTGGAATCAAATAGCGCAGCATCGCAGGTTCCGCTCTTGAAGGTTGAGAACCTGAAAGTTTATTTCCCCATTTTGGGCGGAGTGTTCCGGCACAAAGTGGGAGAGATCCAGGCGGTCGACGACGTCTCTTTCGAAGTGCGGCGCGGCGAAACGGTCGGGCTGGTGGGCGAAAGCGGCAGCGGCAAAACGACCATCGGGCGCGCAATTATCCGGCTGACGGAAATTACCGCCGGCACGATTACGTATGACGGAAAAGTCATTTCGAACCTGAGCGCTGCGGCCTTTCGTCCTTACCGGAAGAAAATCCAGATCATCTTTCAGGATCCCTACAATTCGCTCAATCCCCGGCTTTCGATTTTCGAAATCATCGGTGAAGCGCTGGAGATTCATTTTCCCGAAATGACCCTGGCCGCCCGGCGCGACCGGGTGGCGGAGCTGCTCGGTAAGGTGGGGCTCAAGCGGGACCACCTCGACCGTTATCCGCACGAGTTCAGCGGCGGGCAACGGCAGCGCATCGGGATCGCGCGCGCGTTGGCGGTCGGCCCGGAATTTTTGGTTTGCGACGAGCCGGTCAGCGCGCTCGACGTTTCCGTCCAGGCGCAGATCGTCAATCTTTTGCAGGATTTGCAGGAGGAGCTTGGATTGACTTATCTCTTCATTGCGCACGACCTGGCGGTGGTCGAGCACATCAGCGATTTTGTTTTGGTGATGAATGATGGCAAAATCGTCGAGGCGGCCACGGCCGAGGCGATTTACGAAAATCCGCAGCACGAATACACGCGCAAGCTACTGAGCGCTGTGCCGAAATTGTAGAGGCTGCCCGAAAAGCTTTGCCGCAAAGAAAATCTGCCGTCCGCAGGACCTCAATTCTTACTGCGTCTCCACGTCCAACTCGCCATCCTTGATCTCGATGGTTTTGGCGTGGTCGAGAAGATTTTTCATGTAAGAAGACGTCTGCATCCTCTGGTTCAAATAACTTCCGATTTCCAATTGAGCCATGGGCAGATTGCTGTCGGGTATGGGCTTGTCGCCAAGCTTGAGGTTGTGGAGGGTGAGTTGAATGGTTTTGGTATCGGGATCCAGGTTGAAGCTGAACGTCGTTTCGACATTTATGAAGCGGCCCTTAAAAAGCCCGAAGGGGATAAGATCGAGGGGCAGACTCGATTGGATCTGCGCCTGGTCATCGTTGGTCGCGACATAAACGCGGACATTATAGAGATTAAACATCGGTTCGTGCGCGAAGAGCGAATTCATCTCATCGGCGCTCAGATGGAGCGAAGCGGGCTGGTTTTGTTGCAGGGACTGGTTAAACGCGGTGATTTT
Source organism: Methylacidiphilales bacterium (assembly GCA_035508775.1). Taxonomy (GTDB): domain Bacteria; phylum Verrucomicrobiota; class Verrucomicrobiia; order Methylacidiphilales; family UBA1321; genus JABDGH01. Next base: position 21,457 of record DATJMI010000093.1, on the reverse strand, counting down.
TTCCTTGGCCCCGTTGTAGACGTCATCACCGCCGGTATAGGTGGGAACGTCAGCCGCAACCGGCGAAGAGAGCGCGTAGACGCTCTGAAAAGCGACGTAAATTCCGCCTCCAACGAATGCAAACCCGAGCACAATGATGAGGATGACAATGATGCAGCCGCAGCCGAAACAGCCGAGGCCGCTTCTCGTCCTGGCCGGAGGTGGAGGTTGATTGGCCATCTTTCCTGTTTACCGGAGCGCGGAGAGGGGGGCAAGTCCCGGTTGGGTGACCGATTCTTTCCATGCCGGGTGCCCGGCGATGAGCCGCAGGGCGCGTGGCAGCAAAACATTGCCCGGTTTTTGATGAGGCCAGGGCGACGCCCCGGAGGGATGGGGCAGGGGAACAAGATCGAAACGGTGATTATTATAGCTGACGGGAAAGACCGAACCGACGACTTCATCGAGTTTGCCGCAGGGTAGAAATTGGAGAACGGCGAGTTTGCCCACGGCAATCACCAGCCGCGGCTGGAGCAGGGCCATCTCGGCTTTAAGCCAGGCGGAACAGTTGGCGATTTCGGTCGGATTGGGCACGCGGTCGCCGCCGTCCCGTTTTTTGCCGGGAAAGCAGCGGCAGACTGCGGCCATATAGACGCAAGCGCGGAAGGTGGTTTCATCCACGCCGGTATGATCTTTAAACCAGCGGAAAAGTTTTTTACCCGCCGTCCAGGCGAAAGGACGGCCCAGGATTGGTTCCTTGTCGCCAGGCGCTTGGCCAGCGAGAAGGACCTTGCTGACGACCGCCCCGCCGCTGACCACCGGCTTGTGCATTCCCGGGCAGAGATGACAGCGCCGCAGGGCCGCGACGTGCCGGTCGAGGCGGATTTGGCGGGAAGCGTTGTCATTCATGAATGGCAGGGGCCGGGGGCCGGCCCGGCGCGATTTCGTCCAGGAGTGTCTGCAATTCCTTAGGTGCGTGGGATTCACTGGGAAAAGGGGCGTAACGGGAATGGGCCACGATTTGCCCGACGTGATGGATGGCCTCTTTTTGATCGGGGAGGGCTTCGGCCACCCGGTCCGTGTAGGCGAGAGGACCTTCCCATGTCGCGCGAGGAATGCCGCGTTGGGCCATACTGCGGCAGAACTTGGCGTAGAGATTTTCAATGGGAGGGACCGCCGCGCGCCGTCGCATGAAACGCCGCAGAATGAAAGCGCAAAGAGCCGTCGCCGCCAAACAGATCACGGCGAGAGCATCCCGGCCACCGAGAGCGTGGGCGAGCCTGATTTGAGAATCGGGCGTATAGGAGAAAACCCAGTCGTCCCAGCCAACTTCGATTTGTTCGCGGCGCATGGCGAATTCGGTCAGGGCCCGGTTCGCCCAGGGGGGCAGGTAGGTTTCCAAAAAACTCAGGGGGCGGGAGACCATTTGCAGCGGTTTGTTATCGTCCGCTCCGCGCGAATTGGGAGCGGAGGCGAAGTTGGCCAGACCGGGCGGAAGAATCGCCGTGGGATCGATGCGGATCCAGCGTCCTTTTGTGGCAAGCCAGATTTCATCCCACGCATGGGCATTCGATTGCTTGACCGTATAGATATCGGCGTAGGGGTTATAGTCCGCGCCCACATAACCGACGACAAGCCGGGCCGGGACGCCTTCCTGCCGCATCAACACACCGAAAGCGGAAGCAAAATGTTCGCAATAGCCCGCTTTGGTGGTGAAAAGAAAATAGGAGAGCCAATCGCGCCCTGGCGGAGTCGTCCCGGGCGAAGCAGTATATATGAAGTGTTCCTGGCGAAAATAACGGAGAACCGCCATGGCATAAGCCTCGGGGGTTGGATTGGCCGCGTGCAACCGATCAGCCAGAGCGATGACTTGCGGGTCGATACGGTCGTCGTTTTTATCCGGAAGTTGAAGAGCGGCGCCGATTTCACTTTGACGCGGTTGTGCAATCGGCGCGAGCTGGGAGGCCGAGGTGACTCGGTAACGTTCCCGGTGATCGATGAAACCATCCCCCGGCGGGACTTGCAGAACCTCTCCGCTTAAGACGGAAGACTTGGAATTGGTCCAGAATCCGGTTTCGCTGTTAAAAGCGGCGGAGGTTGGATAATCGAGAGCGAAGAGCCATCGCTGATTATGGGGCAGGATCGTGATGTCCTGGGCAAAGCTGATGCTGTCCCGGTCCGCTTCGGGAGGTTGATTGCCGGAAACAGCCCCCATATTCCCGGGCGTCCAAGCACCCTCTTTGTAATCCCAGAGAACAAGGCCGCGCCAGTACATCATCTCGGGAGTGGGAGCGCTGCCGTCGAAGTGGACGTACATGGCCTCATCATCGTTTTTAGCCAGCCCCGCAACGGAACCTGGCTTGACAATGTCGCTGATGCCCAGCGGCGCTTCATTGAGGGTGATCTGCAGCTTGCCGGTGTAACGCGGGAAAAAGAAAAAAAGAAAAAAAGCCAGAGGCAAAGCCTGGAGAAAAATAATGCCGGCCTGGCCGAGCATGGGCAAAAGATGATGCTCCTCGCGATCCCCCATGCTGTTGCGCAGCAGGATGGCCGTCAGCACCCACATCATGATGAGACAATAGATGAAAAGTTCCAGCGCCTCGGAATAGAGCAGCGCGCTCATGACGACAAAAAAGCTCGCGAAAATAATCATGCTGGCATCGCGCGGGCTGCGCAGCTCGTAAAATTTAATCGCCATCAGTCCGGCCATGAACGCCGTCTCGGCTTCCCGGCTGAAGATCGATTGAAATTGCAGACCAACGGCGACGAGTAGACAAAGGGCCAGTAAGGCGGTGAAAAGAGTGCTGGGAAGAGGCAGGCGGTAGATTTCGAGCACGGCGCGGATAACAAGCGCGCCGATAATAACGGCGCTGACCCAGGCGGGCAGGACATCGGCCTGGGGCAGCAGCGTGAGGACGAAACTGCCCATCAGCCAGAAGAAAAGCGTGCGCGAGGGGCGGGGCAGCGGTGGCGCCGGATGCGCCGGCCGAAGAAAAGGGAAAAACCCGAGCCCCATGAATCAGAAACTTATCTCAAATTTGGCCAGGGGCACGCGAAATGATCTTTTGTTCCCGTTAGATATTCGGAGACTTTCCGCAAAGGTAGACCTTTCATTGGGCGGGTCGAAAAAATCAAAAAAGACTACGATAAGTCAAGGCGCCCCTTGCAGGGCGCCTTGACCAGCCAATGAGTCCTTAGTGGCTCGACTGAGCTTGAGCAAGCTGGCTGCTGATGGTCGTAAATACGCTCTTGACCTGATTGCCTAACGCAATCAAGACCGAGATGGCGACCACAGAGATGAAGGCAAGAATCAAGGCATACTCCACGAGAGTTTGGCCTTTCTTGCTCTTCGCGCGGCGCAGGGCCGCTCTGGCGCGATTAATAACTTTTTTTAGCATTTGTTCTCACCTCCTCTCTTTACAAAAGAGTCTAAAGCTTCAAAAGGGAGGGAGAGCGACCACCACATATTGCTGTATCATAGACAGACTAGCAGATATAATTCCAACAAGAAAATAAATGATTTTAAGAAAAAAAGATTATTAGGGAAGTCACACGGATACAAGATCTTCTCAAAGAGGACACGATGTCTATTTTTGGTCCGGCGAATGTGTGCCTACTCCAATTTTTGAAGCCAATAAGACAACTTTTGGTGTTATTACCCGGATTAATGGGCAAATAATGCCCACCGAGGTATCAACTTGATGCCCGTTTTTCATCGCCTGCTTGGAGATTGTCGGTGTGGTGCTGGTTCACGAAGGCAATCTGGTTGCGGATGAAGCTGTCCCGCTGGAATCATGTCGAACCTGTCACGCGGGCTTCCATCGATGTTGCTACACCCCAAGGCCGAATTTCCGCAGTTTGGTATAGAGGGTGGGGCGATGGATGCCGAGCAGTTCAGCCGCTTTCTTTTTGTTGCCGTTGCACTGCTCGAGCGCGGCCATCAGCGCGGCTTTTTCCCGCTCTGCCAAATTGAGCGACTGGGATTCAGTGATGAGCTGGCGCAATCGGCTGGGCGAGTCCATCAGTCCAGGCTCCGGTGGAGCTTCGGCCGGGACATGCGCGGTGGCGGGATCGTAAGGGGTGGCATGGACGACTTCGTGCGGGAGGTTGCGCGGGGTGATCATGCTGCCCTGGGTCAGTACCACCGCGCGTTCGATGACGTTTTGCAATTGGCGCACATTGCCCGGCCAGTGGTAGCGCAGCAGGGCGTCGTAAACCTCGGACTGAATGGTTAGGGGCGGCTTGTTCATCTTCGCGCAGAAACGCTGGAGGAAAAGCTGGGCCAATTCAGGAATGTCTTCCGTGCGTTCGCGCAGCGGCGGGATGTGGAGGGTGAAGGTGTTGAGCCGGTAGAAAAGGTCCTCGCGCAGGCGCCCGCTGCGGATGGCGTCTTCGGGGCGGCGGTTGCTCGCGGCCACCAAACGGAAATCGACTCTCAGTACCTGAGTGCTGCCCAGCGGGCGGTACTCGCGTTCCTGCAAGACGCGCAGGAACCGCGTCTGCAGGTCGACGGGCATTTCGGCGATTTCGTCCAGGAAGAGAGTCCCACCGCCGACCATGCCGAGCATGCCGGGAAAATCCTGGCTGGCGCCGGTGAACGCGCCTTTTTTGTAGCCAAAGAGTTCGCCCTCGATCATGTTTTGCGGAAAGGCGGCGCAGTTAAGCTTGATGAGAGGCCCCTCGTGGCGCGGACTCTGTTCGTGGATGCGATTGGCGAAGATTTCCTTGCCGACGCCGCTTTCCCCGACAACAAGCACGCTGGCGTCGCTCGGCGCGACTTGGTCGACCAACTCAAAGAGCTCCTGCATTTTACTGTTCTTGAAAACGACCTGCAATTGAGCCTCGGCGCGCTGCACCCGTTTTTTTAGCCGCTCGGTTTCCTGGCGGAGTTGCATCGTTTCGCGGCGCAGTCCGCGGTGTTCCAGCGCCTTGCCCACGAGGCTGATGAGTTCCTCCGGCACGTAGGGCTTGCTGATGAAATGGAACGCGCCTTCTTTGATCGAGGCGATGGCATTGTTGAGCGAATCATTCGCCGTCACGACGATGACCGGGATGCCGGGATATTCCTGCTTGATCGTCCGCAGGAAACCGAGCCCATCGCTGTCGGGCAAACCGAGATCGAGCAGCACCACCTCGGGGCTTTGCTCGGCGATCATCTGCAAGCCCTGCTTGGCGGTGAAGGCCGGCCAAACCGCATATCCCCGCCGCTCCAAAATCGCCGCCAACGTCGCCTGAACATTGCGTTCGTCGTCGATGATTCCAATCAAGGGTTTAGCGCCCATAGTGCTTTAGTAGCTCATGCAACTTCCACCGCTATCGATGATTTTACCCGCCCCACTCCCGCGCGGCAAGCTGCTTGTGTCATAATTTCTTACACGGGATGCTTGAGGAGATTTTCTAATCCGGAATGCTCTGTATCTCGCTGGACGAGAAGCCACTAGAGGCTATCCGAAAAGTAGACGTGGGTCCCACCGAAAGGATTTTTGCCTTGGAGCAAGGAGCCGAGCGACGACCATAGCCGAAGTGCTACGTGAGGAGCGAGCGACAAAGCTCCAAGGCAAAAAGGCTTCGGCCCAAAGGGTGACGAGTCTACTTTTCGGATAACCTCTAGAGACAGGCGATTGAGAGAGTCTCCATTTCTCAATCTTGGCCCGGTCTATACTCATACAGCTTGAATTGGCCGGCGACAGCGCGCAACCGGAGGTCACGCGGAATGTATTCAGGCTGGTCGTTGACGAGATTGCGCCAAACAGTCGCGTTGGCTTCGACTTCCTGATCATCGGTGTAGGGATCGAGGCCGAGAATTTGGCGCGAATTGTTGAGAACGGGATAGCTGAAATCGAGGGTGGGATGTCCGTAGTCTTCGTCGTCATAGACGACGATCCAGCGCACCTGGCGGTCGCGCAGAATTTTTTCGGCATCGGGCCATGAAGTTGAGGAGAAAAATTTCGCGCTGGCCACGATGCCGGAAATGCCGCAATGGGAACTTCCGGCGACGATGGGTTGTCCCGAAAAATAGAGTAGCCCGGGCGAGAGCCACCATGGCGCCATGATGCCGCCCGGCTGGTCGATGGAACGGGCGATTTCGGCCAGTTCGATTGAGGGCTGGTTGGGAATTTTCATCGCTTGGGCGCCGGCGTATTCGGTGTAGTCGGCATCTTCCAGGCCGATGAAAAGGATGGCGAGCGTCAACAGGCGGGACCAGCGCAGCGGTTCGATCTGGCAATAACGGGCGAGGATAAAGATTTCGCCGAGAGCGGCGTAATAGAACCAGCGGGTTTGGTTGAGGGTGATGATCATCAACGCGGTGGTTAGCAGGACGAGCAACCAATCGGTGCGACGGTCGCCTTCGCGGGCGAGCAGCCGCCAGGCGATGAAAGGCAGGAAGATCGTGATGAACGTCATGCTGGTCATGAATTGCTTGAAGGTGGCTATGCCACGGACTTCAGCGATCGTCGCCAGCCACCGTTGCAGCGGATTGTAATCAGCCGGTGTGGGGATGAAGATGTGAAATCCCTCCAGCAACAGCGCGAAGAACATGACGAAACCAAAGCTGATGAGGAAGGCGAGGCTTTCCCGCCGCCGCACGATGAGGTTATAAATGACGAGCAGCACGAAGATAAAGGACGGTTCGAAGAGCGAGGTCCAGCAGGCCAGCCCCCAGATGATTCCCGCCGCGATGTTCACCATTTTTTTCGAAGAGAGATCGAGATGCCAGCGCTCGTATTCGAGGGTCAGCGCGACGGCGAGCAGCGCAATGATGAGCGATTGGTGGCGGGGCCGTCCGCAGGCGGTGCCCCAGATGATGGCGGGAAAGGCCGCCGAGCCGAAAATGAGCAGCGCGCGGCCCACGAGGGTGAATTCGCGCGAACGGAAGAGCATCCAGAAAACGACCAGGCCAGCCCAAAGGGCAGGGGAGATGAGCGCCCCCGCCCAATCGAGCGGATATTTGGTCACCAGCATGAGTGGGAAATAAAGGAGCAGGATGGCGTAGTCGAACGGCGCGGTGGTGCTCGGGACGAGGCCCTTGGGCCAGTTTTCGACCTTGAAGTGGTTTTGGATGAGGCCGTCGCCGTGGAGGATGCGCTGCACTCGGGCAAGTTGCGAGTAGCAATCGGCCTCGATGGCCCAGGCGCGCAGGACGGGCGGGTCCTGGCCCGTGTCGGGGCGGAGCCATTCGGGGTCGTTCACCGCGCGAAGCCAGCAGCCGAGGGCCAACGCGCTCAGGCAGACGAAGAGGAAAAAGCCGAGACGCAGCAGGGTGGAGCGTGTCACCGCAGGAGTTTACGATAGATATTCAAAAGAGGACAAGGCCGGTGTTGGGAAACCGGGAGAGGGCAAATAATGTCGAAATACACCCTAAGGTGAAGCCGTCTTCGGCGCGAATTTTTCCTCACGGGCCATCGCCATATGGGCGGAATCCTGCAAATCGAAGCAGGTGATATAGGCCATATAGCAGATAAGAACGAGAGCGCAGGCGGTCTGGAGCGGCTCCAGAATGGCCATGCTCAGCGGGCGGCGGCGAATGCTTTCGATGATGGAAAGCAGAATGTGTCCGCCATCGAGGACAGGCAGGGGAAAGAGATTGAGCAGGGCGAGATTGACATTGATGACCACGGCAAGCCAGAGGGCCATGCGCCAGCCGTTTTCGCTGCTCAGGACGGCAAAAAGGATGTTCATGATCCCGACCGGACCGCTGAGTTGCGAGGGGCTGACGTTGGAATGGGGAGTCAAAAGGGCCAGCAGCGTGCTGCGCACCATGTCAATCGATTCGGCGATCTGGTTCCAGGGAGTGGGATGGTCGAGAACGACATCAACATTGTCGTCAATAGCAAGGCCGATATCGGTCTGCGGTTCTCCCTTGGGGATGTCCGCCGGCGGAGGCGAAATGGGTTTTTCGGGCCGCACCGCTTTTTGGAGCGTTTGGCCGCCGCGAATGATGGTAAAATTCAGGGGCGCATCGGGCGTCTGTTGCAGGTGGCTATAAATCGCGTAGGAGGAACGAAGCGGAACGTCATCAAGGGCCACGAGCCGGTCGCCTTTCTGCAAGCCGGCCAGGGCGGCGGGACTGTTGGGCAAGGTCTTGCTCACGATGATATCTTTTTCGTCCGCCGCGATTTTGATGACGGGCGGCGAATTACGCTGGTACCAATGATGAGGCTGGTCGGGATCGACCTCAGGCTTGACCTGGAAGGGGAGTTCCTGGCCGTCGCGATCGACGACGATGGTCAGCGGTGACACGGTGCTCGTCACAATACACCAGGTGACTCCGTTGCCGACGCCCATCCAGCGAGAGACGGGATGGCCGTTAATGCTTTTGATGACATCGCCGGTGTGGAGCCCCGCCTTGGCGGCGGGGCCGTCCGGCGCGACATAGCCGATGATGGTGGTTTTTTCGGAATAGGTCGTTGGCTTGCCCACGGCCCAGACGATGGAGGCAAAAACGACAGCGAGACCAAAACTGAAAAGAGGCCCGGCGAAAGCCACGACGATTTTCTGCCAGGGTGAAGCGGGAGGCAGTTCCTCACGCGGAGTTTCGGTCTTGCCTTCGATGGCTTCCATGGGCGCCATTTGGGGAAGGGCCACATAACCACCGGCGGGAATGGAACCGAAAACGTATTCGACACCGTCGATCTTTTTCGCCCAAAGCGGGTTGCCAAACCAGATGGCGAATTTATCGATCTTCAGCCCGCACCATTTGGCCGCGAGGAAATGGCCAAGCTCGTGGACGATAATAAGGATGTTGAAAAGGAGAATAACCTCGAAGAAGGTAATGACGGAAAAGAGAAAGGATTCAAAGCCCTGCCGGATACCCAGGGGGACGATAACCAAAAGGAAGAAGACGGCGAAGGCAATAAAACGAAAGGTTCTCCCAAACCCCGGTCCTGAGAGTTTGCCGGAAGAGGAAGAAGAGGATTCGGAGGATGATTTCTCCGGATCAGAAACATTTGGCGCCGCGTTTTTATCCGGGATAACTTGATCGCTATTCATGACAATATTTTACCCACTTTACCGTAAAACCATTACCCGGACAAATATACGTTAAAGAACAACTTGGCTGTAGTTAAAAAAATGCAACGTTGAAACACCATCCAGCCAAGATGCGCATTCCCTTGATTACAAACATGGAATGAGATGGCCGGAAATCTCCTCCTGTGCGGCGGTACGGGCCCAAACATCGGCTTTGAGGATTTCAGCCAAATGAGGATGCAGCACAGGCTCATGACGTTTCATGACGGCTTCGACAATGCGCCAAATAGCGGGAAAGGGAATCCTGCCGTCAAGAAAAGCGGGCACGGCAATTTCGTTGGCGGCGTTAAGGACGGCCGGAAGCGTGCCACCGGTGACGCCGGCCTCCCGGGCGAGACGCAAAGCCGGAAATTTTTCGGGATCGGGCGCTTCGAAATGAAGCGAACCGACTTGGGCCAGATCAAGAGGCCGCAGCCGGTTGGGGAGCCGTTCGGGATATGTCACAGCGTATTGGATCGGGAAACACATATCGGAATGGCTCAGTTGGGCAAGTTGCGAGCCATCGACGAACTCGACCAGGGAATGGACAATGCTTTGGGGATGGATCACAACATCGACCTGATTCATGGGGATACCGAAAAGCCATCTCGCCTCGATCATTTCGAGCCCTTTGTTGAAAAGAGTCGCTGAATCAATGGTGATCTTGCGGCCCATATTCCAAGTCGGGTGCTTGAGCGCTTCGACGGGAGTAACGCGAGCCAGCTCCGCGGGGGGGGTCCGGCGAAACGGCCCGCCCGAAGCGGTAAGAATAAGGCGGCGGATGTGCCTGGGAGACTCGCCGGCCAAACACTGAAAGATGGCATTATGCTCACTGTCTACCGGCAAGATGGGCACGTTGTGTTTCGTGGCCTCACGGGTGACTTCCTCGCCCGCCATGACCAGAATTTCCTTGCTGGCCACGGCAATGGTTTTGCCCGCCCTGATGGCGGCCAGCGCGGGAGCCAATCCCGCCGTGCCGACGATGGCAATCAGGACCAAATCGGCTTCCGGCAGCGTGGCGAGTTCCACCAGACCCTCGGAACCGCTGAGACACGCCGTGCCGGCCGGAAAATGAGCGCGGATGGCATCGAGGCCAGCCGCGTCATAAAGGGCAGCGGCGCGAGGTTTGAATTCGGTGACCTGGGCGAGAAGCGATGGAGCCGAGCGGCCGGCGGCAAGACCGACGATTTCCATCCGGCCGGGGAGATCCCGCGCCACCTTAAGCGCGCTTTCGCCGATGGAACCAGTGGAACCAAGGATGACAACGCGCTTTGGGGAACTCATGATCTGACCGGAGAATATGGCGGTTACTGCGGCGGCAAAGATTTAAATGTGATTTCCAACTGGGGATGTTGATTCGGTTCGATGCCGGGTTTGTTGGGGAAAACCGCCGATTCATCGCTCGACTGGCCGGGAGGAAGATCCGGCAGGCTGACCCATTGGCCAATTTGGGAAAGCGGATCTTGATCGCTGATCGGACCAAGAGCTCTGCTGATACTGGAGACACGCGCATGGGCGTCCCCATCGTCCTCGTCGGCATTGGGAATTCCGCGATAAGGCCTAACGTTGACTTCCACCCCCGTTGCTGTGGTATTGCCGACATTCTTGACCGTAAACGTAACCATAAACGAGTCGGGCTCTGGTGAACCGGGAATGACGTGATACGCCGTCTGGCGAACATCGGCGGCGAGAGCCTTTGGCGGCGGAGGCGGGGAGATAGTGTGGTAAATGTAATGGCTTTCCGGACGCGCTTGCGCTTCGGCGACGACCCGATTGTTATAAGTGTAGGCCTGCCAAGCCAGCATGATCGCGATAAAAACCCAAAACGCCACAGCCAAAATGCGCCACTTACTCATGTCTCTTTTTAGAGCTTCTTTTCAAAGAGAGCAAGGCCACGCCGTCGGTGCGTCTTGTCGTACTTCGTCATCTGACTAGTGTGGTGTACTCGAAGTTCGTTGAAAAAGTCATTTGCGTGGAGTGATCGCTTTTTTGCCTATTCTTCCCCCTCTTAACTGCGTACCAAGTTTGTAAATGTATTTCAGGTACACCACACTAGAACTTTACTAATTATGATTTGAATTTTGTCTGAACATGCTAAGCCGACACGGTGAACCACCTCATCCATTATCTTCAAATCATTCTGCTTGGAATTGTTGAAGGTGTAACCGAATTTTTGCCGATTTCTTCCACCGGCCACTTGTTGATCGCCGAACATTTTCTCAGCGGCCAGCAGTCCGATATTTTTAATGTCGTGATCCAGGCCGGCGCGATCCTGGCGGTCGTTTTTGTCTATTGGGAGAAACTTTTGGTCTTGCTCGCCCACCTGCGGAATCACGAGGCCCGGGCCTATCTCGCCAAGATTTTTATCTCGTTCGTTGTGACCTCCGCTCTTTATCTCGTGGCGGCGAAATTGATGGGCCATCACAAGCTTACCGAATCACTGGCCAATGTCGCCTGGGCCACTCTGATCGGCGGCTTGGTCATCTTCGCCATCGAGCTTTTGGCGCGGAACCTTTATCCCCACGATGACGTCACCTGGTTCGAGGCGGTCCTGGTTGGCTGCGCGCAGGTGGTGGCCGCGATTTTCCCCGGCACATCCCGCTCGGGCGCCACCATTATGTCGGGTCTTGCCGTCGGCATGAAACGGCCCGTCGTCACCGAATTCTCGTTCCTGGTCGGCATCCCCACCATGTTTGCGGCCAGTGTTTATGCCCTCGTGAAAGATCGCCAGGACCTCCATGGGCTCGGCCATCAAGTGATCATTGATACCGCCATTGGTTTCGTTGTTTCAGCCATTGTTGCCTTTTTTGTTGTCAAATGGCTGCTTCGCTTCGTCCAATCCAACACCTTCAATGGTTTTGCCACCTATCGTGTCCTTCTCGGCGGAGGACTTCTGATCGCGCTTTATATCCATGCCGTGCCCGACATCGGCAACGAAGCAAATTCGCCGTTGCCACCCAAACCGGCATCCCTCGTCGCTCCGGTTACGCCACCTCCACCACCCGCCACGAATACTGCGGCGGCTTCGGCCATGACCGGCGGAGGCGTGACCAATGCCATTCCCGTTCCGCCAATCCCGCCTGTCCAGCCGATCAATCCCGCCACCCTGACCAATGCCACTCCGGCGACCAACGTCACCATTTTGCCGCCGCCCGAAACTCCAGATTCCATGCAGGAGACCAACGCCCCCGCGACCAATAATAATAATGTTCCAGCTTCTCAAAACTGATCCGTCCAGCCAGGCGCGGCGGGGGCGGCTTGCCACCAGTCATGGAGTCATCAACACCCCCCAGTACATGCCGGTGGGCACCCAAGCCAGCGTCAAAGCCGTGGCTCCGCGGGACCTCGATGCCATGGGCACGCAGGTTATTCTCGCCAATACCTACCACCTCTTTTTACGCCCCGGCCTCGAAGTTTTCCGGGAATTTGGCGGCCTGCACCGATTCATGAATTGGCCCAAGCCCATCCTCACCGACAGCGGCGGTTTTCAGGTCTTCAGCCTGGCCAAACTTCGCGAAATCACTGACGAAGGCGTCGCCTTCCGCTCGCATCTTGACGGTTCCAGCTTTTTTCTTGGCCCCAAAGAGTCGATTGCCATTCAACACGCGCTCGGTTCCGACATCATCATGGCCTTTGATGAATGCCCACCCTGGCCTTGTGATGAAGCCCATGCTGCCGCCGCCGTTGGCCGCACTATTTCCTGGGGCCGGACCTCGGTCGATCACCATCGCCGGTTGCTTTCCGAAAATGAATCCCGCCCAACGGTGGAACAGGCCCTTTTTGGCATTGTTCAGGGCGGTGAATTTCCTCATCTGCGCGAACAATGCGCCCACGCTCTTACCGGTCTCGGCTTTGACGGCTATGCCATCGGCGGCGTCAGTGTCGGTGAGCCTGAAGCCGAAATGTACAAGGCCGTCGACGCGACCGTGCCTCATCTACCCCAAGATAAAGTCCGCTATGCCATGGGGTTGGGTCAGCCTCATCAGATGGTCGAACTCGTCGCCCGCGGCGTCGATATCTTCGATTGTGTCCTCCCCACCCGCATAGCCCGCCATGCCACCGTCTACACCAGCACCGGCACCCTTAATCTGCGCGGCGCGCAGTACCGGCTGGATGGGGCGCCGCTCGAACCCGGTTGCGGCTGTTATGCTTGTCAAAATTTTACACGAGCCTATATTCGGCATCTATTCAAAGCGGGTGAAATCCTCGCGCTGATCCTGGTTAGCCTGCATAATCTGCATTTTTACCTGGAACTGATGCGCGGCATCCGGGACGCGCTCGACAGCGATTCGTTCGGCACGTTTCGCGACCGTTTCGTCCGTACTTACCTTGGAACCAACACCTGATCTCACAGCTCATGTCGCCAATCGCCGTTTCCTATTTCGCCCAAGCCACCAATGCGCCTGCTCCCGGCGCGGACGCTTCCAGCCCGCAGGGGCCTCCGGTCTGGACCACGTTTGTCTATTTTTTGCTTATCGTGGCGATGGTCTACTTCGCCTTCCTCCGTCCCCAGTCCCAGGCCAAGAAAAAGCAGGAAGAAACCCTCAAGGCGGCCAAAACCGGCGACAAGGTCATCACCACCAGCGGCATTCACGGCGTTATCACCAATGTCAAGGAGACCACCGTCATGGTCCGGGTTGCCGACAACGTGAAACTTGAAATTGAAAAAACTCATCTGGAAAAAATCATCCGTCCAGATTCCGATTCCGCCAAGTCCGCCGCCAAGACCTGATCTCCTCAAATTCCAAAAACGAACCTCCCATGTATTTCTCCATCATTCTTGTCTCCCTCGGTTTCATTTGCTTTTTCATCTGGTATCTTGCCTCCGACACCGCCTCCAGCCGCCGCGTCGCCGGTTTGGGCGCCATTATCGCCAGCCTGCTGATCTATCCCCTCGACCCAACGATCAAACTGGGCCTCGATCTTCAAGGTGGCATGGAATTTCTCATCCAGGTTCAGGGCAATCCGAACGCTCAGGCCCTTGATCAGGCTGCTTCCGTCATCCAAAAGCGGCTCGATGTCTATGGCACCAGCGAACTGAGCATTCAGCCGGTGGGCAACAACCGGCTCATGGTCCAGATTCCCGGCCTCAAAGATTCCATGGAGAAAAGCGTCGAGGCCCAGATTTCCCAGGTAGCCAAACTCGAATTGCGGCTCGTTCCGGCCAATCAGCAGGAAATCCTGCTCGCCGCGGCCAAAAACAACGGCCATCTCCCTTTTCAATACGACCAGGATTATACGATTCTTCCGGAGATCGAGAAGGATGCCAAAGGCAACGATGTTAAAAGCCAAATCGTGGTTGAACGCCAGGTCCAGATGTCGGGGAAACATGTCAGCCGCGCCTGGCATACCTTCAGCCAGATCGGCCAGTCGCAGGTTGACTTTCAGCTCGACAGTGTCGGCGCCGAGATTATGGCGAAGATGTGCGAAAACTATCCCGGACGGCAAATGGCCATCGTCCTGGACGACGTCGTCTACAGCGCGCCTACCCTGCCGACCGATCCAAGCCGCTATATCCGCGATGGATCGGGCGAAATCTCCGGCGGTGGCATGACCCCGCTGGAGTGCGAGGAGCTCGCCAGCGTCATGGAAAATCCGCTCGAGAATCCCGTCAGCATCGAATCGTCCCGCACCGTCGAAGCCTCCCTTGGCGCGGATTCCATCGCCAGTGGACTTCGCGCCGGCATCATCGCTTTGATCCTCGTCGTCTCCTTCATGGTCATCTATTACCGCGTCTCCGGCTTCATCGCCGTGCTGGCCCTCACGGTTAACCTCGTTCTCCTTTTTGGCTTGCTGGCGCAATTCCACTTCACCCTAACGCTTCCCGGTATCGCCGGCATCGTCCTGACCATCGGCATGGCCGTCGACGCCAATGTCCTCATCTACGAACGCATCCGCGACGAGCTCGCCCTGGGCAAACCGGCCCGTTCCGCCATCGACATCGGCTTTGAGCGCGCCTTCAGCGCCATCTTCGATTCCAACGTTACCACGCTCATCCCGGCCGCCGTTCTGGCCTATTTCGGCACCGGGCCGCTCCAGGGTTTCGCCGTCACCCTTGTCCTCGGCATTGTGGCTAATCTTTTCGCCGCGCTGGTGGTCAGCCGTAACGCCTTTGACTGGATCCTCTCTGCCACCGAAAAGCCGTATCTCGCCATGTTCCAGTTCATCAAGTCGCCCAGAATCGATTTCCTGCGGCTGCGTGGCTTAGGTCTTCTCTTCTCTCTCGTCCTTCTGGTCGCTGGCGCCATGGCCGTGGGCGTTCAGGGCCAGAGCCTGCTCGGTGTCGACTTCAAAGGCGGTGACGCCGTCACTCTCGCTTACAATAAAGCGGTCGATATCGGCGCGATGCGCGAAACCTTGATCAAGGCGGGGTTGAAAGACGTTACTCTCCAGCCCGTTTCCGGCTCCGTTTCCGGCGCCTATACCATGCTTCTTCAAACCGAAGAGAACCAGGGTGAAAAGGCTGTCGACACTCTTGCTCACGCCTTCCCCGATGCTGGTTTCAAAGTCCAATTGCTCGATAAAATCGGCGCCAAAGTCGGCGGCGAAATGAAACAAAAGGCGATCACGGCCCTGCTGGCCGGATTGGCTGGCATCCTGATCTATGCCGCCATCCGTTTCGAATGGTCCTACGCCATTGCCGCGGCGGTTGGGCAGTTGCACGACGTCCTGATCGCCCTCAGCATTATGGCTATCCTCGGCCGCGAACTGACTTTACCTCTGGTCGGCGCTTTCCTCACCATCGCCGGTTACTCGATCAATGACAAAATCGTCGTTTTTGACCGTATCCGCGAAGGCGCGCATATGCGGGAAAAAGGAAGCTTTTACGAAGTCATCAACCGCAGCCTCAATCTCACCCTCGCGCGTACCATTATCACTGGATTCACCTGCCTCTTGGCCACTCTGGCGCTGATCCTCTTCGGCGGACCGGTTATCCATGACTTCTCCCTCGCCATGTTTGTCGGCATCGCCTCGGGCATCTACTCCTCCCACTTTATTTCACCCGGCTTGGCTTGGTGGCTCGACCGGCGTGGCGCGTCTGCTCCGCCCAAACCCACGTCCGCTTCGAAAGCGGTTAGCGGCAAAAAAGCCACGGTGGGAGTGTAGAGAGGCCAGGCGATTGGGGCGCGCAAAAGCCAATATCTTCCTCATCATGACTTCCTTGAGCGCGCTGGGACGGCGTTGGGTTCAAGCACCCTCCGTTCCCGAGGCCCTCGGCCTCGCCCGCTCGCTCGAACTCCATACCCAGGTTGCCTCGCTTCTCTGGAATCGCGGCCATCAGGATGCCGCCCAAATCCGCGCCTTTCTCGATCCCCGTCTTCAATCGCTTAGCGATCCTTTTTTGCTGACCGATCTTCGCCGGGCCGCCGAACGCATTCTCCAGGCCATTGCCGCCCGCGAACGCATCGTCATTTTCGGCGATTACGACGTCGATGGCATCACCTCCAGCGCTCTTCTTTGGCGCGTCCTGCGCGCGCTCGGCGCCGAGGCCGAAACGTTTTTGCCGCTTCGGATGGAAGAAGGCTACGGGCTGAGCCAGGAGGGCATTGAGCGTTGCGTCGATCAGCACCAGCCGGCTCTTCTCATCGCCGTCGATTGCGGTACTACCGCCCTGGACCAGGTCGCCTGGCTCCGCTCGCGCGGCATTGACGTCATCATCGCCGATCATCACGCCCTGCCGCCGCAATTGCCCGGCGCGCTCGCCCTGATCAATCCCCAGCGCGACGGACGGTTCGAGTACCTCGCCAGCGTGGGTCTGGTCTTTAAACTTTGCCACGGCCTGCTCAAACTCACCGGGGAGGGGAACAGGAAAATTGACCTCCGCGATTATCTCGATCTCGTCGCTCTCGGCACCGTCGCCGACATCGTTCCGCTCATCGGGGAAAACCGCATCCTGGTCCGGCGCGGACTCGCCCAGATGGAGCGCAGTTGCTTGGCCGGCATTCGCGCGCTCGTCGAGGTCAGTCAGGTCAGTTTTCCCATCACCGCCCAGGACGTCGGGTTCCGCCTCGGACCGCGCCTCAATGCCAGCGGGCGCCTCGGTGACGCCATGCTTTCCCTGCGGCTGCTTCAGACCGATGACCGCCACGAAGCCGGCTCCGTCGCCTCCGAACTCAACCTGAGCAATCGCGAGCGGCAAAACGTCGAAATGGAAACTTTTCTCCAGGCCGACGCGCAACTGCAGGAAAGCTACGACCCCGCCCGCGACTGGGGCATCGTCCTATCCGGGCTCAACTGGCACTGGGGCGTCATCGGCATCGTCGCCTCGCGCCTGCAAAAGCGTTATCACCGCCCGACCATCGTCATCGGCCTGAATGACGACGGCTTGGGAAAGGGGAGCGGCCGGAGTATCGACGGCATCTCCATCGTCCGCGCCCTCCATGAGTGTTCCAGCTATCTCGAATTATTCGGCGGGCATGACATGGCCGCGGGGCTCAACATCCGCGCGGACCGCATCATCCCGTTCCGCGAAGCTTTCACCCGGAACGTCCGCGCCCAGGGCGGCGACGACATTTTCCAATCGACCCTCCTCCTTTCCGGGACACTTTCTCTCCACGAAGTCGGCGATTCCCTCTACCGGCAACTCGAGGAGCTTGCCCCGTTTGGCCGCAGCAATCCCGAGCCGGTTTTTCTCATTGAGAACCTTCGCTGCGTGCGCCCTGCGCAGCCTTTCGGCAGAAACCATGTCAAACTGTTCCTGCGCGGCGACCAGGGTGAAATCGAAGCCGTCGGCTTCGGCCTTGGGAACCACGATTGGTCCAAACCACCGTCGCGTCTTGCCGGTACGCTCGATTGGGATGACTATCGCGACCGCGTCCAGATCCGCATCGTCGATTGGCAACCATAGAGGCTATCATTCGTCCATGCCCGCCGGAAACTCCACTGATTCCGCGAACCTTACCCCGCTCGCCGATATCCCCGGCATCGGTCCCCGGCGCGCGGAACTCCTCGCCCGGCTCGGTCTCGTCACCCACGATGATCTGCTCCATTTCGCCCCATACCGCTACGAAGACCGGCGTCATCTTCCCTCCGCCGGCGAGATGCGGGAGGGCCAGACCATCACGGTAAGGGGAAGAATTCATTCGGCCAAAACCGCGCGCTGGCGGGGAGGGCGATTTGTTTTTGAAATCATGGTCGGGCCACCCGCCGTGACGGAAAAAAAGGAACTCGTCCGGGGCTGCTGGTTCAATATGTATTACCTGCCGAAGATGCTTCTGGAGGGAAAAGAAATCTTCCTCTACGGCAAGCTCGGCAAAAGCAAGTCGGGCACTTGGATGATGATGTTCCCCGATTTTGAATTGATCGAGAACGATGCCGAGTCGTTCATTCACATTGACCGGATCGCGCCCATCTACCGGCTGACTGAGGGCCTCAAGCCGCATGAAATGCGCAAAATCATGTTCGAGGCGACCCAGCAGACGCCCTTTCACGCGCCCGAATTTTACGACGCACCGCCCGGCATGATGCCGCGCCGGGAGGCGTTCCGGGCCATCCACTTTCCCGCCAGTTGGGAGGAAGAGAAACGCGCGCGCGAACGGCTCTCCTACGACGAATTTTTCGTTCTGCAATGTATCGTGGCCCAACGTAAAGCGGCCCGCGCGCAACTTCACCGCCGGCGGGCGGCGGCGAAATCGAACGAACTCGTCAGCCGCTGGATCGGCGCGCTTCCCTTCACGCTCACCAACGCGCAGAGGCGGGTCATGGCCGAAATCGATCGCGATCTCGCGCAAGGACCGCCCATGCACCGTCTCCTGCAAGGCGACGTCGGCGCGGGCAAAACCTTCGTTGCCATCTACGCCATGCTCAGGGCAGTCGAGGCGGGTGAACAGGCGGCGCTCATGGCTCCGACTCAGATTCTCGCCGAGCAGCATGCGCTGAGCCTGCGCCGCTGGTTGGAACCGCTTGGCGTCACCGTCGATCTCTACACCGGCGACAAACGCAAAAAGGGCGACCGGCTCCGGGGAGGGGAACTCGATCTCTTCAACCCCAAGCCCGCCGCGAAACCGATCGGCTCGGTCGTGGTCGGCACCCACGCCCTCCTTTACGAAGGCTACGCCGCGGAGCAGCTCGGCCTTATCGTCATCGACGAACAACACAAATTCGGCGTTCTCCAGCGCCAGGCCCTCGCCCGCAAGGGACAGAATCCCGATATCCTCGTCATGACCGCCACGCCCATTCCGCGCACTCTCGGCATGACCCTCTACGGCGATCTCGACGTCTCGATCCTCGATGAACTGCCGCCCGGACGCCAGCCGATTGTGACCAAGTGCCGCACGGTGAAGGAACTCGAGAAATTCTGGACGTTCCTCCTCGAAAAAATCGGCGAGGGGAGGCAAGCCTACGTGATCTATCCGCTCGTCGAGGAATCGGAAAAAGTCGATGCCAAATCGGTTAAAGTCGAATTTGAGCGGCTTAAGGAACGGCTGCCACAAGCGCGGCTCGGCCTGCTCCACGGTCAGCTCAGCGGCGAGGAAAAAGAGCGCATCATGACCTCATTCCGCGACGGAGCCATCGACGTCTTGCTCGCCACTTCGGTTGTCGAAGTCGGCGTCGATGTCCCCAACGCCACCGTCATGCTCATCGAAAACGCCGAGCGTTTCGGCCTCGCCCAGTTGCACCAGTTGCGGGGCCGAATCGGGCGGGGGAAATATCCCTCCTGGTGCGTCCTCTCCGGCGAAGCGCGCAGCCGCGAAAGCTGGCAGCGCCTCAGAATCATGGAAGAAACCACCGACGGTTTCCGCATCGCGGAGGAAGATTTCATGATCCGCGGCCCCGGCAATATCTTTGGCACCGAACAAAGCGGCCTGCCTCCCCTCCGCTTCGGTAACCTCCTCACCGACTCCGCCCTTCTCAGCCGCGCCCGCGCCGATGCCGGGCAATTCATCCGCGAAGATCCTTCCCTCGCCCACTGGCCCGGCCTCCTCGAAAAAATGCGCGCCGGCGATGCGGTTTCCCTGGTGGCGGTGAGTTGACTGTCCGCCCGGATCCTGGTTTGACAAATCGGCCGATTCACGCTGGAATCCTCATGTGCCAAGGGCGCATCCGGGTCCGCGGGAAGGGCTGAGCCCACCTCCATTCATCCATCGCAGTTCCACCTTTATGCTGCCTGATTGCGGACCCAGGCCAAAAGCATGGAGGTTTAAATGCAGATGCCATTACCGGCTCGTCCGAGCCTTGAGCAGTTGAAGAAATTGGCCAAGGATTTGGTCAAAAATCACCAGGAAAAACAACCCGCCGCGCTTGCCCTTATCCGGCGGTATCTCCCGGAACTGGCGGGCAAAACCGAAGAGGACGTGGCGAATTATCTGTTCGCGTTGCACGATGCACAATCGGTCATCGCACGGGAGTACGGCTTTTCGAGTTGGACTGAACTCGCCAAGCATGTTGAGGCCTTACAGAAACAGCCGCCTGCCGAACCGGCGCCTCCGCCGGATGTTGCCGCCAAGCTGAAAATCGCCCTTCAAGCGCGCGAACAGAACGATTATTCCCAGCTTTGCTCCGTCATGAGCGAACAGATGAAAGCCTTCGTCACCAAGGAACGGTTTGAATCCGGCAACGCGAGCATGTCGGCCTATTTCAAATCGCCCTACCAACTTACCTACATGGGCAGCGTGCAGCGAAGTGGAAGGCCTGTCTATTTTTGGCGCCTTTGGATTGACGGATGGGATAGCGACATTCTGGTGCGGATGATCTTGAATCAATCCGGACTCATTTCCGGTCTGCTCTACTCCGATCCTTTCGACAGCGCCATGAATGCCAGAAAGTAGAAGCTATTTTCCAAGTACTTCATAAATTCAGTCCATAGGAGAAATCGGTAGCGGGTGACCCACTACCGAAAAGTCCCGGATGAAGTAATTAAATTATGACTAAGCTTACGCTCAGCGTTGATGATTTATTATGGTCCCGCGCCACATGCGCTCGATATCCCATGATAACTTTGGTATAGCAATCGATCCAGCGACGTTACCGCCAGTTTACTACGACTTAAAAATCATGAGCACCCTCTTCACCAAAATCATCAACCGCGAAATCCCGGCCCGGATCGCTTTTGAAGACGACCGCGTCCTCGCTTTTCACGACATCCAGCCCCAGGCGCCGGTCCACATCCTCGTTGTCCCGAAAAAAGAAATCGCGCGCGTCGCCGAGACGGCCCCGGCGGATGAAAACCTGCTAGGCCATCTTATTTTCGTCGCGCAATCCTTAGCCAAAGACCAGGGCCTCCATCCGGCCGGTTTCCGCCTCGTCATCAACAACGGCCCCAACGGCGGGGAGAGCGTGCCCCATCTTCATGTCCATATTTTGGGCGGCAGACCGATGTCCTGGCCACCCGGTTAGCCCGGATATTTCACCCGTTTTGCTGGGCAGGGGTCTGCCCGGCACTTTTTGATTTTCTTGCCCGGCGCGGCCTTGTCCTTGTTATTTTCGGCCCGTCGCGCTGAGCGTGGCGACATTTCCCCCAGCCCCCGTTGTT
>DATJMI010000092.1:0-4188 GCA_035508775.1 Methylacidiphilales bacterium | reverse complement strand
AGGATAAAGCGCGAAGGTCTGAAAAACAATCGCCGCACTTTCATTAATGCCTTCCAAGGGCCTCCCATAACGGAGAACCCGCCCGGTGGAGGGTTGCATGAGACCGGTTAAGCATCGAAGGATCGATGATTTGCCCGAACCCGACTGCCCGAGAAGAGCCACAATTTCACCAGGGCGGATCGCCAGATTGATTTGCTCGAGGACCTTGAGTTCACGGCCACTACCAATCCCGTAACTCTTGCAAATGTTTTTTAGCTCGGTGATGGGCGGCGCAGGCGCCTGCAGAGTTGGACTGGATGGAAGAGGAGCTTTATCCGTGGTGGAAGCCATGATGTTTTCCAATTAGTCGAGTTTGAATTTGCATTCGGCAAGGTTGTAGAGCCGCCGCCATATGAGTTTGTTCAGCGTCACTACAAATAACGACATAACGCCGATACTGCAAATAATCCGGGCTGTGTCGCCACTGGCGGTAACCTGGGCGATATAAGCGCCAAGGCCATCCGCTGTAAGGGTCGTGTTACCCCACTTTGCCAACTCCGCCACGATACTGGCATTCCATGCGCCTCCCGCCGCCGTACATGCGCCAGTAATCCAAAAGGGAAAAATGGCTGGGATGATGAGTTTCTTCCACAATTCCCACCCTTCCAGCCCGTAAGTGCGAGCCGCTTCCTTCAAGTCGTTGGGTATGGAAATCGCCCCGGCGATAACGTTGAACAGAATGTACCATTGGGTACCCATGGCGATAAGAAAAATACTGCCGTAATTGATGGATATCGACCAATAGACAAAAAAACCGACAACGAAGGGGAAAGTCATGTTGACCGGAAATGACGCCAGAATCTGCGCCACTGGCTGGCCGTACTGAGCCATTTTCGGATGTGAACCGATCCAGACTCCGATGGGCGTCCAAATCATTGTGGCCACGACGGTCATGACGGCCACGCGCAAAAAAGTGAGCAGACCCAGATAAAAAATGTGGCCGATTTCCCCCAGAGAAACGTTCCGATAAACATCCAGAATGGCTTCAAATAACTGATAGAGAACGTAGCCCGCGCCTATCAGGAAAAGCCCATAACCGGACCATGTGCCAAGCATCTTCACGACGGATGAAACGCTTTTGGAACGGGCGGGCCGCGGAGCCGGCAACAGCCCGGTGACTTGATAGAGAAAATCAGACAATGGAATCCATACCCTCTTTTTCAACCAGACCAAGACGTAGGCCCGTTTCAAAAAATCCAGCATCCACGATGTCGGCCGCTCCGAGGAGTCCGTCAGTTGCACCTTGAATTTATCCGCCCATGCCAGCAACGGCTTCCAGATCAATTGATCACTGACCAAAATCAAGATGATCATGGCGACAATGGCAATAATCGCCCCCCGGGTATTTCGCGTGTGGATGACTCCCGCCATGTAGGAACCGAGACCAGGCAACTGAATATTTTTGTTCAAAACGGTTATCGCTTCGCTCTGCGCAACAAAAAACCACCCCCCCCCAAACGACATCATTGAATTCCAAATCAGGCTGTAGGCGGAAGATGGCAGCTCGATTTTGATAAAGCGCTGCCACCGGCTCAGGCCATAACTCCGGCCCGCTTCCTGCAAATCATTGGGGATGGTGACCAACGAATGATAAAAACCGAAAGCCATATTCCAGACTTGTGAGGTAAAGATCGCAAAAATACTGGCACACTCGACACCAAAAAGACTTTTCGGAAAAAGGGCCATGAAGCCGGTTACCGTGATGGAGAGAAATCCCAGAACAGGCATTGATTGCAGAATGTCCAAGGCGGGAAGAATGAAAAAACGGGCCTTTTTGCTTTTGGCGGCGGCATAACCGACGATTAGCGTAAAAAGCATGGAGCAACCAAAAGCGATCCACATCCGCAGCAAGGTTCGTCCGGCATAATAAGGAATGTTGCGTTCCCGCAGATCGATGGCGGAGAAATGGGACTCGTCAAAAGGAACCCACATTCCTTTGCCAAACTTGAGAATGCCGGCCAAAAGGCCAAAAAGGCCCGCCACGATGACCAAATCGACCCAACTAAACCGAGGGCGGGCTTCCAAGGTGCCGAATTGATTTGCCGTGGATTGCATACGTCAGGGGCTTTATCCGTAGGTAAGGGCTGCCTCGGACTTTGTCCACCGCAATGGCGTCCGAAAAGGAAATATTTCCTAGAAGCTGTCCGAAAAATGGGCGTGGGTCACGCCGAAAGGATTTTTGCCGTGGGGCGACAAGCCAAGCGAGGAGGCACTGCGCACGGCAGATTCTCTTTGCAGGCGAAGCCTTTCTGCCGTCCGCAGGACCGCCCGCCCAAATGTTCCTCTTGCCGGTTGCTTCGATTTTCGCGAAAGTCACTGTTTGCCTTATGGCTCCGGCCCGTTCTTTTCAGCCTAATACTTTGGATAAGAGTATTAGTTTTGCGATTGTCGCCAGCGAATTTAATCGTGACTATACCGACGCGCTTCTCTCTTCCGCGCAAAAGGCTCTGAGCGGTTATGGGCAAAAAGTCGTTCGCGTCCCGGGGGCTTATGAAATTCCGCTCCAAGTCCAGGGCCTCGCCCGCACGGGCCGTTACGTGGCGGTTATCGCCCTGGGAGTCATATGGCAAGGCCGCACTTTGCATGCGCAGGAAATTCTACGCGCGGTCACCGATGCCCTGATGCGAATCTCTCTTGCAACCAACGTACCGGTGATCCACGAAGTCCTCGCCGTGCGGACCGAGGCGGAGGCCCGGGCCCGTTGCATGGGACGGAAACTCAACCGCGGGCGAGAGGCGGCGGAAGCGGCCCTTAAGATCGCGCGAGTTCATTACTTGGAGAAGAAATAGCCATGGGCGCACGCCGCGACGGGCGGGAAGCCGCCATTCAGTTTCTTTATCAAATCGACATTCATCGTCCTGGGAACATGGATGAAGCGCTAAACGCTTTTTGGAAACAGAATGAGGAACCGCAGAATGTGCGGGACTTTGCCGACAATCTTTTGCGGGGCGCGCTCGAAAAACTTCCGGAAATAGATGCCAAAATCCGCGCTTTGGCCGACAACTGGGACTTTGAGCGGCTTGCGGTCGTGGACCGGAACATCCTGCGTCTGGCCGTTTATGAAATGCTTTTCCGGCCCGAGATTCCGCCCGTCGTCTCGATTAATGAGGCCATCGAGATTGCAAAAAAATTCAGCACGGCGGAATCGGGCAAATTCGTCAACGGGCTTCTTGATCGGGTGAAAAAGGAACTTCTGCGGCCCTCCCGCCAGGCCGCAGGATGACATCTAAGGCTGGATAATGACGCCGATTTCGACCCGGCGATTCTTGGCGTAAGCCTCTTCGGTGTCTCCTTCCACCGCCGGGCGATCCGCGCCATAGCTATTCGTATAGAGCGCGGCCGGAGGCAGCCCAAGTCCAACGAGATATTCACGCACCGAGAGGGCGCGGCGTTCACCCAGCGCGCGATTATACTCCGGCGTACCTCGTTTGTCGGCGTGCCCGGCGAGAAAGAGAGAATGTCCCGGATTGGCTTTGAACCATTCACTCACCGCCTGCAATTTGGCTTGTTCTGGCGCCGGAATGGTCGAGCTGTCGAAGGCGAAATAAACCGTGTCCGAAGCCAGCATCTGGTAATTCACATCCTGGTCCGGATTGAAATTGCCCGGCGGGCGGGCATTTTCCTGTATCCCGGTGCTCAGCGTATCGGACCCCTCGCCCGGCAAGGGAGCATTCTCGTCTTCCCCCGGACTTCCTTTCTGGCCACTGCAAGCCGCGAGAATGAGGGTTGAAATGATCAGCAGGGAAGCGAGGCATTTTTTATTCATGGAGAAGGAGCGAAGGTTAAAAGATCAAACGGTGATTGATACAGAGGTGGGGTTCAGTTGGCAAACAGATTACCGGGTCACGGTTGGCTCCGAACAGCCCGTCACGCCCATGTCGATGGGCAGAGACTCCCGCGAGACGGTATCGAGGAGATAAAGATGCCCGTTATTGCTGTAAACCAGATGCCGCGAATCGCGTGTCCAGGCCGGATCTTCCCCGCCCGAGGTGGTGATCAATTGCGCCGTCCGCCGGGCGAGATCATAAACCCCGATCTGGAATTCCCCGCCGATGCGCGCGGTAAAGGCGATCCATTTTCCGTCGGGTGACCAATCAGGCTTGGTGCAGTAAGAATCGCCCGTGACCAGATGGTCCCATTCGGTGACTC
>DATJMI010000091.1:0-9791 GCA_035508775.1 Methylacidiphilales bacterium | reverse complement strand
ATCGATGCGATCCGTATTGAAGGAGCTGGAACGGCGGATGATTCCGTGTACCTCGTATCCCTTATCCAGCAACAGTTCCGCAAGATAGGAACCATCTTGCCCGGTAATACCCGAAATGAGAGCTTTTTTGCCCATACTTTTTAAGATCTGATTAATTTTACGACTGTTCCGCAGCGCGCACGGAATGGCGAGGAACCAGGGTGATTTGTTTGAGCCGGGCGGCGCCTTCCTCGCTTTGCGTCATGATTTCCGGATCCTCGGCGAATGCCTGATGAACCA
Source organism: Methylacidiphilales bacterium (assembly GCA_035508775.1). Lineage (GTDB taxonomy): Bacteria > Verrucomicrobiota > Verrucomicrobiia > Methylacidiphilales > UBA1321 > JABDGH01. Next base: position 9,512 of record DATJMI010000091.1, on the reverse strand, counting down.
ATCGGCGATCAAATGAGTTCATGGGCGACAGCACCAGTGGACGTCCGGTACGCCGGACCTGTTCCGCCATTTCGCGGATCCGCCCGATAAAATCCTGCTTCTCCTTCTGTCGATAGCCCTCGACGTCGACAATCACGGTGGCGGCCGCTTCGTCGTGCCGGTTCAAAATGCGGTTCAGAAGATACTGCAAGTCTTCCAGGGTATGGCCGTCGCGCCCGATGAGACGCCCGGCGTCGCGCGCGTGGATATTGAGCACGGAACGTCCACCCTGCTCGATCTCCTCGACCTCGAAAACCAGTCCGAGATGACCCAGCATCAACTCCAAAGTTTCACGCGCGGTTTGCAGTGACATTGGGCCGAGCATAAGAGATTACCGGGACTCCGGCAAGGAATGCTCTTGAGTCGCCAAAATGTAACGTGCCCTTGGTGTTAACAGGCACTGGCGGCTGGTTGAAAAAAGACAGGATCATGCCGGCAAGATTGCACCCTTGGCTCATTTGGAGATAGGTTTAGCGGCGCTTCCCATGGCCACGACCGAAGAGATGAATGAAATGTACCGCTGGACCCGGTACGTCTATGATATCACGCGCAAATATTATCTCCTGGGCCGCGACCGCCTGCTGCGCGAAATGGAGTTGCGCGAGGGCGACCGTGTCCTCGAAATCGGTTGCGGCACGGCGCGCAATCTCATTTGCCTCGCGCGGCAACGGCCCGGCGTTTTGTGCTACGGCCTCGATGTCTCCACAGAAATGCTCGCCACCGCCGCCGTGCGGGTGAAACGCAGCGGCCTCGAATCGCGCATCGTCTTGCGTCACTGTTTTGCCGAACAGCTCGGCTACAAGACCACTTTCGGCCTCGGCCAACCCTTCGATGCCGTCTTCTTTTCCTATTCGCTCTCTATGATTCCAACTTGGCCGCAGGCCGTTGCCGCCGCGCTGGGCAGCCTCAAGCCTTGCGCGGCCCTATATGTCGTCGATTTTTGGGATCAGGCCGAACTTCCCCGCTGGTTCCGTGCCCCCCTGCAACGCTGGCTCGGTCTCTTTCATGTCCATCACCGGCCCGAGTTGCTCGACCATTTGCGCGAGTTGGATGCGCGAGGCGCCGGCAAACTTACACTTGAATCGGTCGCGGGCCGGTATGCTTATCTTGCCACGTTCCGGAAAATGTAGAGATTGCCCGAAAATAGGCGTATGTTTCACCGCCGGTTCATATGATTTAATTGCAAGATCGACTGAGCTTGTGACAAAGAATCGTTATAATCATCGCAGTTCTCGAGTAAATATTTCCACCAATTGAGTTTACTTTCACGACTGTAAGGTTTGTTTTGAAAATAGCTTGAAACCTATCGAAATTAAGAAAGTCTAACGGTGTATGATAAACATTACTCCTCTTCGCACCGTCGCTCTGGCCTGCGCGGCTGGCGCTCTTCTCTTCGCCGGTTCAAACCAGGCCTCGGCGCAAGTTGGCTTCAACATCCAAGTTGGAACGCCGCCACCTCCTCCGATCGTCGAACATCGATGGGCGCGTCCCTATCCGGGCGCGGTCTGGATTGCCGGGCATCAGGAATGGGTCCACGGACGCTGGGTCTGGGTCGCCGGCTATTACGCCTACCCTCCCCACCATGGCGCGGTCTGGGTACCTGGCCATTATCACGCTGGCTACTGGTATCCCGGCCACTGGGCCTGAGCCGGATAGCCTTAATCCTGGCCGCTGATAAATTCACCGGCGCCCCGTCCCATTCGGCGCGCCGGTATCTAGATCTAGATATAGAATCTAAAAAGATATCCTGATGCCGCCATAACCGGCGATGCTCGGCGCATAGTAACCCAAAACCGGCTGGTAATTGCGGTCGGTGAGATTTTCGCCGCACACCCAGATGGAAATGTGGTCGTTGATGCGGTAGATGGCGCCGGCCCGAAGCACAAAATAGTCGGGCGCCGGTTCCTGCACGAACGTGACGGCGTCGATATCTTGGCGCCCTACCACCCAATTCCCGCCCAGAGTGAAGGTAAGCGCGTCGATTGGCTGCCACGTGCCGGAAAACTGAAACGTATTCCGGGGGCGGCGCACCAGGCGAATCTGCTCGGTGTCGTTGATGGCATTGAGATAGGTGTAACTGAGATTGGCCGTGACGGTGGAACACGGCTTGAGGGTGAGACCGGCTTCAACTCCCCCGGTCGTCACCTGATTGATATTTTCTTCCATGAAATTGCCGTCGGGCTGAATCACGTCCTGGATGTCATTTTTCACCGAATTGTGGAAGTACGTTACGCCGGGCACGACCGCCCCATCCAAAAACGGCTGCTCCACTCCCGCTTCCCAGCCCAGATCGGTTTCGGGCTGGAGATTGGGATTGGGGAGAAACGCCGGCACTCCCGGAAAATAAAAATAGAGCTCCTGAATCGAAGGGGGAGTGAAAGCGGATGAGACCGACGCGTGCAGCAGCGTCTTCGTGGGCCCCACGCGATAAGAAATTCCCTGCCGCCACGAAAAAGCGCCGCCGAACTGGGAGTAGGCGTCATACCGCCCCGAGTTGAGAATGTTGAGACCGGGCAGCGGCTGCCATTGGCTGGAGATATAGCCGCCAAGATTATTGTTGTTACCGTTGATCGTGTCGAAACCGAGACCGTCGTCATAGACGTAGAAATCGCGATTGTCGCCCTGGACTCCAGCCGTGATGCTCCAGCTGCTCGCAATCTGGAAATCGTTCTGCCAGTCGATCGAATCGGTATCGATCTGGGTGCGATTGATATCTCCTTGCGGCGAAAACCCAAATTCGAGCGCCATCGCATAATTGTAGGGATCGACAAAAGCCTCGCGCTGCTGGTCGCGCGTATAGTAGGCGCGCATGGTGTAGAAATCAGTGATCTTGGCCACGATTTCCGGCGAAAGATTCCAATCCTCGGTCAGAAGATTGGCCGTCGGGTCGGGATCGGCGTAGTCGCCGGGAACGCTGGTATAGGCTTCGTTGTAAGCGGTGTGGAGATCCACATAAATATCGGGTGTGATTTGATAGCCGTAATTTCCCCGGTAAGCCGTGTTGCGGTACTGGTCAGCCTGCCCGGTAAAGCCGGGAGCGAAAAGCGCGGCGGAGCCGGGACTGAGCGCGGGATAGATCGAATCCTGGCGCGAAGCCGAGACGGCGTAATCGAAATTATCCACCGCGCCGCGCGACTGAATATTCTCGCGATACGTGCTGAAGGAACCCGCTTCAAAGGAAACCGAGCCTTCGGGCGTCGCCAGCCCTTTGCCGGTCAGCGTCACGATATTGATGACTCCGCCCATGGCGCTGCCGCCATTGATCGACGAGACCGGCGTGCGCACAATTTCGATTTGATCGACATTGTCGAGCGTGAGGTTGGCCAGTTCATCGTCGGCCCCATCAAGGCCGGCGGCCTGGCGGCGTCCGTCAATCGTCACCAGCGTTTGGTCGCTGTCGAGACCGTGAATGAACGCGGAAGTCTGGCCGCCCGGCATGCCGCTGACCACGACACTCATGCCGGGCACCGACTGAAGCGCGTCGGGCACCGAAGCGTAGAGACCGTCCTGCAGATCCTGATGAGTGAGCACGGTGGTGGTGGTCGCCGTGGTATCGGCTGGCTGCGGCCTGCGGGTCGCCGCCGTCACGACAATCACGGGCAAACTGGGCCCATTGGAGGTGGTCGTTGCGGCGGAAGCGTGGCTGTTCGTCGAAGTGGACGAGCCCGGCGCCGCCGCCGGAACCGCGGCGGTTTGGGCCGCGGCCATATTCAAAGTAAGGGAAACAAGGAGCGGGGCGAATAAAAACACCCGGCGGTGAAGCGGTGGAGACTTCTGCATGATGACCTGCTTTCTGTTGGCAAAGCGGCGCGCCAGAGCCGCGTTATTCCGTGGCGGAAAATCGCGGGCATAAAAAAGCCTTCGGTCTTCCGCGCAATGAGGAGACGAAGGCTGAACGGCCCGTCTACGGGCGTCGCAGAGACTCCACTCCCATCCTGTCCTTGGCGGGACAGTCGCCCGGGCCACACGGTCCGGGACTGGATGAGCGCAGGCAAGCAGGTCTTCTGGCTTCGGGGTCATCCTACCGGCTCCGCCTTACCGCGCTTCCGCGCAGTGGCTTTTTGTGGAGCTTTCGTCGCCCGTTACAGCGGCGCTACCGCACAGGATTCACACCTGTTTCCCTATTCTCCCCCGGCCTGGGGCCGGAGGCACTTTCCTGCGGATTGTCCCGCACGTGGCGGGACCGCTTTCAAAGAACCGTGGGGCTGAATAGGGCTTTGCGGTTGCCGCGTCAAGCCGTTTGCGACTGCTCAAGTTGAATAAATGGCCAATTCTGACGCTCGCATGGAAAGTTCAGCGAGGAGTTCGGATCGTTCGGGAGCTTCTCCTTCCCGCAAAGAGGTCAGAACATCATCCCAAAGAGTATGATGAACGGCGGGCTGTCCCATGGTAAAACCTCCGATTCTCGCTCGCTCAAACGGGTACACCATCCAAGTGATCTCAGCGCTATCCGGCATAACAGTTTTGAGAGGAGGCAGGGCTTCAAAAAAGGCTGCATCCACGGCAACAAAAAACCTTTTGCCCCAACGGCGAAAAATAGGAACCTTAAGAGAGAGTTGTGGCATCAGTCGCTTCTGTGCGGAAGATCGAAAATCAGGACGGCGTTTGCTATCTTCGTTCAATATTCCGGTTTTCAGATACTTCTTGAAAGCAGAACGAATGCTTTTGCCTGATATATAGACAGCTTGGACCTCAAGCGCTGCGAAATCAGCCGGCTTACCTTCTGTGTCAAGACTAGCGATGAGAAAATCGACTTTGCCGATTTTTTTATTCTTTTTACCGGGAACTTTCAAAAGACGAATTTCTGGAGCGACGATAATTTTCCGCCCCGGACCAAAGGCTAACCGGCCCACATCGATAAAAAGACGGCCTTTTTCTTGGAATCGCACCGGACACACGCAGGTGGCTCGCCTCTCATCGGTATAGGAACAAATTCCCAGCGGATCGGTTATCCCTTGTTTAGTACAGGTTGATTGACGGAACGGACACCAGGCTTTTCGACGAATCTCGACATCCCACGATTGTGACGTATCGTTTCCGAAGACTTCAGCGATTTGAAGCAAGGCCATGGTCTACACCCTAGAGATTTCCCCAGAAGAGGTACGAGATAAAATTGTCAATGTGGCCTCGGTCCCGCAATTATCTCCTTTCCGATACCCTGGAGGCAAAACATGGCTGGTCCCAACAGTCCGGGAATGGCTGAAAAGCCTTTCGAAAAAACCTAGCCTCTTTGTAGACCCTTTCGCTGGTGGAGGGATTGTTCCTCTAACAGTCATCGCGGAAAAGCTGGCGGAGCGCGTACTGGTTGCCGAACTAGATCCCGATGTTGCCTCTGTTTGGAGGACGGCTTTGAGTTCTTGCGCGGATAAGTTGCGTCGGCGGATTATTTCCTTTGAAATTAACCGTGAACGGGTGATCGAAGAACTAAACGTCCCGCCGAGGGATGATCTTGACCGGGCCTTTAAGACATTGCTACGAAATCGCACTCAACATGGGGGTATTCTGGCTCCAGGCGCGAGCCTGATTAAAACCGGTGAAGGTGGACGTGGCGTGGCATCTCGCTGGTATCCCGAAACGCTTTGCAAACGGATTCAATATATCCAGTCGCTTGCTCCGCGCATTCGCTTTGTGGAGAGCGACGCCATGGAATTGATTCCAAAATACCTGGATCGGTCTGATGCGGTGTTTTTTATCGATCCTCCCTATACAGTCGGAAACGGAAAGCGAGCCGGGCGACGGCTCTATAGCTTCAATCATCTCGATCATGATGCGCTTTTTGATTTAATGGCCAGCGTCAGGGGAAATTTCATGATGACTTATGACCACGCCTCGGAAGTGGTGTCGATGGCCAAAGTACGCCGATTCAATATCGGTCTTGTCCCGATGAAAAACACGCATCATGCCAGAATGTTTGAGCTAATCATAACGAAAAAGGCTTCTGCCAAGAACCGGGATTAAGTTGCTTCCCGTTCCGTTATCCCATGCTCTCCGCCCCTTTACGCCTTCACGCCCAAATTTTCAATCTCGGGGTGCAGAGCAACCTTATTTACCGGTGGAACTTCCTCTTGCGGGTGGCGGTCAGCTTCGTTCCGCTGCTTGGGTCGGTCTTCCTGTGGAACGCGGTGTTTAGCGGGAACCGGGGATTCGCCGGCTACACCTTTTCCAGCATGGTCGCCTACTTCATCACCCTCATCCTCCTCGACGCGCTCACCGTCCCCAACGAGGACGATTTTCAGATTGCGGAAGACATCCGCGAGGGACAAATCAACGCCCTGCTGCTCAAACCGCTCGAATACCGGCTCTACCGGTTTCATCTCTTTGCTTCGGCCCGGATCGTCCACGCCGTATTTGCCTTGCCGGTTCTGGCGCTGGCAATGATCTGGCTCGGACACTATTTCGCCGGGTTGCCCTGGCTGGCCAACCTGCCGCTCGCATTGCTGGCCACGGCGGGCGCGGCGCTGATCCAATTTTATCTCTGTTTCTCCCTGGCCATGATCGCTTTTTGGATCCTCGATATCGGCAGCGTCACCTTCATCATCTATTCGGTCGAGTTCCTTCTCAGCGGCCACATTTTTCCGGTCGATGCCTTTCCCCTCTGGCTCCGAACCATCTGCTATCACCTCCCCTTCGTCTACGAAACCTTTTTCCCGGCGGCGATTCTCATCGGGCATGTTGGCGGAACAGCTTTGTGGGAAGGCTTTCTCGCCCAGTGGGCATGGATTGGCTTTCTTTACGTTCTCAGCGGCGTAATGTGGAAACGGGGTCTGCGGGAATACACTGCGGTCGGGGGATAACTCTTGCCTTCATCGCCGGTGTCAATGCGCGGACACAGCGTCCGGCGAGAAAGTCCTTTTTGGGGATAAGGTGGGGATAACCTATTCCTTAGGTGCGGAACAAGTGGTGCTTTCCCGTGGAAAAAGAAAGGACAATTAAAGTCTTTTTTTTCCTCTTAAATCGACCAATATCCCGCCCCGATTCGTCATAGATGCCATGATTATGCCCGCTTCCCCTTCCCCGGCGTCAAAGCCGTCCGCCAAACGGACCCGTCCGGCGGCTGCGGTTGAGGATATCTCTCCGACGGTGCTCTACAGCGCCGAGGCGGAAAAAGCGGTGCTCGGGTGCATGATGGCGCAGCCGGCCGAAGTTATCGACGAGGCGACCGTAACGCTGAGCAAAGAAGATTTCTTCGTCCCCGCCCACCAGGAAATCTTCGCCGCCCTGCGCGAAATGCACAATTCCATGCAGGCCATCGATGTGATGACCGTTCACCAATGGCTCACCGACCGCAAAATGGCCGAAGCGGTCGGCTCGCCCGGCATCCTGGGAGATTTGCTCGTCGGCTTTGCCACCCATCTCAACGTCGGTTCCTACATCCAGATCGTCAAAGACAAGAGCCTCCTCCGGCGCCTGCAACTGGCCTGCTCGGAAATCGTCACCGACATTGCCGATATGCCCGACTCGGTGCCGGCGGTTCTTGACCGGGCCGAAACGGCGATCTTTCAGGTGACCAACCAAGGGCTGACCAACACCACCGTCTCCGCGCGCGAGGAAATCGACCGCGCCATCACCTTGATCGAAGATTTCCAGAGCCGCAAAGGCCGGCTCCATGGGTTGCATACCGGTTTCCATAAACTCGACGAGTTGACCGCGGGCTGGAAACCGGGCGAGATGATCGTCCTCGCCGCCCGGCCCGGCCAGGGCAAAACCGCGCTGGCCCTGACCTTCGCCAGGCACGCGCTCGATCAACGTTATGACGAGGCCACCGATGCCTGGAAAAAACCGGGCCACGCCGTTGGCATGTTCAGCCTCGAAATGACGAATGAGCAGTTGATGCTCCGCTTACTCGCCGCCTACGGAAGCGAAAGCCTTCAGCGCATCCGGCAGGGAGATTTGGATGACCACTCGCTCCAAAAATTGCGCATGGTGGCGCAGGATATGAAAGAATGGCCGCTCTATCTCGATGATTCGTCATTCCTCACCATCAACCAGCTCCGGGGCAAAGCCCGCCGGATGAAAGACCGTTTTGGCATCGATCTTCTCATCATCGACTATTTGCAGCTCCTGCGTTCCGAGTCGGCCCAAGCCAAGGACAACCGGCAGAATGAAGTCGCCGAAATTTCGCGTGGAATCAAAGCCCTGGCCAAAGAGCTGGCCATTCCCATCATCATCCTCGCCCAATTAAACCGCCGTTCCGAAGAGGCGAAAGCCGAACCGGCTCTCCACAATTTGCGTGAATCGGGCGCCATCGAGCAGGACGCAGACGTCGTCCTCTTGTTGCATCGTCCTGATTTGGAGAAAGATCAAGATGGAAATGAGCGCCCACCAAGTCCTGTAGTTCCTTATTCATTAAATATCGCCAAGCAACGTAATGGCCCTACCGAAAGGCTTGATATAATCTTCCATGCCCCGTATACACGATTTGACGATCCCATTCGGCATGAAACACGTACACGATCCTAAACTTGATGAAATAATTGTAATGTATAGTTTAATTATTTTAAGTTTTTATACTTGATTTTTCAGGTTGATAGCGCATTTTATGACCATTGTGACAACAACATGACAACGACAAAAAGAACATCAACCGCGCGGTCGCGCTTCGTCGCCGCTCTCACCGAAGAAATCCTTAATAGCCCTGAGGAATCGGCTTTTCCGATTGCCAGTGAACACCAGTTCTGTAGACGGTTCAATATTAGCCGCGTTACGGTTCGGTTGGCACTCAGCGATCTCGAAAACCGGGGTCTTATCTACCGCAAACACGGCAAGGGAACATTTGCCCATGGACGCTCAACACGTGCCCATCGCCACATCGGAGTTTTGATCAAGGCTCCCATGACCACCGAACACCGCGCCTTCGCCGAAATTGTGCGCGGAGCGCAAACCTCCTTGGCGCCCTTGCGTTCGGCCCTGCTCCTGATGAGCACCTCACCCGAATTTTGGCGGCCGGAAAAGGCCAGCAGCCTCGGCGGCGTCATCGTCGCCCCGCAGGATGTGTCGGTGGCCGAACTCGAAATCCTCAACAACCGCAAACTGCCCTACTTTATCACCGGCGAATCAGATCTGCCCGGACCTCGCATCATTTTAGGCCAATGGGAGGCAGCCCGGCGCATGACCGAGCAGTTGCTGCAATTGGGACACCGGCAACTGGCTCTGCTCAGCGGGATAGATCCTTGTTTCGACGAACCCAAGCGCCAGGGAGTGCACGATGCGCTCAAGGAAGCCGGAATCGATTCGGCCCGGGTGCCGGAAGTCTCTACCATCGGCTTTGGCGGAGACCGTTGCGCGGCCGTCAACGAAATATTGAAACTAAGGCCGCGTCCAACGGCCGTCCTGGCGTTCGATGACAGCTTGGCTTCGGTCCTGAGTGTCCAAGCCAAGCGCAACGAAAACCTCAGCGTGCCCCAGGACCTGAGCATCGTAAGTTTCAACGAATGCCCCTACCTCAACTTCATCGAACCGGCGCTTCATACCGT
>DATJMI010000090.1:0-3256 GCA_035508775.1 Methylacidiphilales bacterium | reverse complement strand
CGAGACCAGGTCTTGATCGGCTTTTTCACGCTGGCGGACGACATCTTCCCGATCTTCGCGAGAAGGTGATCGTCAACAAAGGGTCCTTTTTTGAGGCTGCGGGACATGATGGCTTCCTTGAATTATTTCTTGCGTCGTTCCACGATGAATTTGTTGGATGGCTTATACTTGGGCCGGGTCTTGAGGCCCTTGGCCGGCTGACCCCAGGGCGACACCGGATGCTGGCGCCCGCCCCCCCCCTTGCTCTTGCCCTGGCCGCCACCCATGGGATGATCAACCGGATTCATCACCATACCGCGCACATGCGGACGGCGTCCGAGCCAGCGGGTGCGCCCCGCCTTGCCCAGCGATACGTTTTCGTGTTCGATATTGCCAACCTGGCCGATAGTGGCGTAGCACTTGGCGAAAATCTTGCGGATTTCTCCAGACGGCAGGCGCACCTGCGCATATCCGGCGTCGACCGACATCACTACGGCGCTGCTGCCGGCGGTGCGTCCAATCTGGGCACCGCGCCCGGGGATGATTTCGATATTGTGAATGGGCGTTCCCAGCGGAACTTTTTCCAGCGGCATGGCGTTGCCGGTTACCGGTTCCGCATCGGGACCGCTGGTCAGGGTCGCGCCGGTAGCCAAGCCAACCGGGGCGATAATATAACGCTGCTCGCCATCGGCATATTTGAGCAGCGCGATGCGCGCGGTGCGGATCGGATCGTATTCGATCGACTCGACCACGGCTTTGATACCGTGCTTGTTGCGTTTGAAATCGATAAAGCGATAGCGTTGCTTATGCCCGCCGCCGATGTGGCGCGCGGTGAGGCGTCCGTAACTGTTGCGTCCGCCGGTCTTTTTGAGACGCTCGGTCAACTTTTTGACCGGCTGGTTGCCTTTGGTGATTTCCTCCAAGCCGTTGAGCTGGGTAAAGCGCAGCGACGGGGTGATGGGACGGAAAGTTTTGAGTGCCATGATAATATCCGGTTAGACGAGTTCGATTTTTTCGCCTTCCTTGAGCGTAACGATCGCCTTTTTCCAATCGGATCGCTGCCCCATGTTGTGTCCGCCATGACGGCGCTTGCGCTTGCCGGAAACCTGCATGGTGTTGATCCGAATGGCGGTCTTTTGAAAGAGCTGCTTCACCGCGTGTTTGATTTCCTGCTTGGTTGCGCCCGGCGCCACTTTCAGGACATACTGGTTGTGCTTTTCCGCCAAAGCCGTGCCTTTTTCAGTCACACGCACCGATTTAAGGATATGAAGTGGATCACGCATAACGTTTTATTTTTGAAGCCGCGCGGAAAGTTTGTCCAGGGCGCCATCGGTGATGAAAATACGGTCGTAACGGAGAAGTTGCTCGGCATTAACCGAGTCTCCCGTTGTGGTTTCGAGCCGGGGATGGTTCCGCGAGGCGAGATAAACATTCCGGTCCAGCGCCTCCATCACAAGCAGAGCGCTCGATTTCGCGTCAAATCCGTCCTTGAGCCGGGCCACCAAATCGCGGGTCTTCGGTTTTTCCAAGGTGATGGGCGCGATGAGGTAAACTTCACCGGCGCTAACCCGGGAGCTGATCGCCTTCCGTAGCGCCAGCTTTTTAACCGCCTTGTTGGTCTTCTTCGAGTAATCGCGCGGATGTGGCCCGAAAACCACGCCGCCTCCCGACCAAACCGGCGAGGACTTGTAGCCGGCGCGAGCGTTGCCGGTACCCTTCTGGCGCCATGGTTTTTTGCCGGAGCCGGCCACGGTTGCTTTGGTCAGCGTGGAGTGTGTACCCGCCCGGCGATTGGCGCGATAAGCAACCACGGTTTCGTGCAGCGCCTGGGTGCCGAGGCCGTTCTCGATAAGATCGACTTTCAGCCTGGACACGGCGTCTTTGAGGGAGAGAGGAGAAAAGCTCATGGTTTTTTATTTGGCCGCCTTGGAGGCTTTCATCGGATTGGCTGCTTTAACCACCTGCACTTGCTTCGCTTTAGGCTGACCCTTGATGGCCGTACGGACAACAACGAAGCTGCCGCGCGCGCCGGGAACCGCGCCGCTAACCAGCAGAACATGATCGGCTTCGCGCACCTGGACAACGCGCAGATTTTGCACCGTCACCCGCTCATCGCCGAGATGACCCGCCATGCCGTGGTTTTTGAAAATGCGGCCTGGCGTGGAGCGCTCGCCGATCGCGCCGTTACGGCGGTGAGTCTTCGAACCGTGGGCCGCACCCTGTCCGGCGAAATTATGCTTTTTCACCGGTCCCTGAAAGCCCTTGCCCTTGGAAACGCCAATGACATCAACGTATTGGCCGGCCTTAAACCGCGTCACGGTGAGCGTATCACCGGTTTTGACTTCCTCGCCGTTGATGGAAAACTCGCGCACGAACCGTTTGGGAGTCACACCGGCCTTCTTGAAGTGGCCGAGTTCCGGATTGGTCACCCGGTGCTCCTTCTGATCGAAAACACCAAGCTGCGCGGCGGAGTAGCCGTCATTCGCCTCTGTTTTCACCTGGAGGACCGCATTGGGTTCGGCCAGGATGACGGTAACGGGCGTGATAATCCCGCTCTCGTCATAGACGCGGGTCATTCCTACCTTTTGTCCTAGAATTCCGATGCTCATGGGGATGTTTTTCGTGCGGGAAAATGAATGGTTCTGGAGTTAGACCTTGATTTTGATGTCGACACCGGCCGGAAGGTTGAGCTTTTTGAGTTCGTCCACCGTTTTGGCGGTTGGCTGAATGATGTCGAGCAGGCGCTTATGGGTGCGCATCTCGAATTGATCCATGCTCTTTTTGTCGACATGGGGCGAGCGATTAACGGTAAAGCGTTCGACCTTGGTCGGAAGGGGAATGGGCCCGGCCACGACAGAACCGGTCCGGGAGGCCGTTTCGGCGATTTCGGTCGCGGCACGGTCCAGCAGACGGTAGTCAAATGCCTTGAGGCGGATGCGAATACGAGTTTCGGCCATAATTTATTTGCCCTTCTTCTGTTCGGTGATTTGCGCCACGATCTGCGCCGGCACCTGTTCGAAGTGCGACGGTTCCATCGTGTAGGCAGCGCGGCCCTTGGACATCGAGCGGATGTTATTGACGTAGCCAAACATTTCCGCAAGCGGCACTTCGGCGTGCACGTTCGTCGTCTTGTTCTTGCTCTCGGTGTTCATGATCTTACCGCGGCGGCGGCTGAGATCGCCGATGATGTCGCCCTGGAATTCATCCGGGGTGGAAACTTCCACCTTCATGATCGGTTCGAGAAGGATGGGCCCCGCCTGCTTCATCGCGTCTTGCA
>DATJMI010000089.1:0-20089 GCA_035508775.1 Methylacidiphilales bacterium | reverse complement strand
GTCAGGTAATCGGTTTTATTCGCGTCCTGTGGCTGCTGCAAATCGAGCGCAAGCTCTTTGTAAGCCTTGCTCATCTGTTTCATCGCCATGGCCAACGGAGTATCGGCTTGCACGGTGCTGGAGACGGCGAAAACGAAAAGGCCTGCCAGGAGAGGAATCAAAATGCGGAAATACATGGATTTTTGATCCTCCATTTTTTTCTAGGAATTGCAAGGGTCTTAAATACTGTGAATTATTCCCGGCATTTATGCCGAGGCGCGTCTCCATTGCACCTCGGCAGTTTTCCGTTTAATGCCAATGGTGCCAGTAGGGCCCAAAGACCACGCCGACTCCGACGACGGGAACGGGGACGGGGTAGGGTCCAGGGCCACCCGGCGGCGGACCGGGAGGAGCTGTTTGCGCCATGTAATCGATGACGCTTTGCGAGACGCCCTCTTTTTTCAGGTAATCGAAGTCGGGAGGCGACAAATAGTAAATGGTCTGATGATCCCGGATATAGCGGATCATAATGCCATCGTTGACGCGCGCTTGGGAGAGCGAGACAATATCGGATATGCTCAGCGGATCTCCATGGACCATTTTGTCGTAAATAGCCGGCGAGACGCCGCTGTGCTCAACCGCTACATAATCGGCCTCTTGCTGCGCGGAAGGGGCGCAGGCGGCCAGCAGCAAGGGTACGGTCGCAACGCATAATAACTGTCGTCCGGTCTTCATGAATGATAAACGCATCATATCCTCTAAGACGCGGAAGGCTGTGGTCCGTTCAAGCCTTACAAAAATGTAAAGGAATGGTACTCAGGCAGAAACTCTTTGCGTGATTTACCGTCATAAACTTACATCATTTAATTCCTTTGTGAAATCACGGCTCGCGGTTCCTTCCAAATTAAACCTGAACGAATCAAACACCGGCGGCTGATCTATGTCACGCCCCACCGAATCCCCAAATACTTTGCCTCCCGTTCAGAATCGCGAAGAAAAACGAGGAGACCAACCCGGACCCGCCAAGAAAAGCGACTGGTTTTTGTGGATCTCTATTTTGGGACTAATCGCTTTGGGAGCGGTGGGGTATTTCGGTTACGTCCGCTTATATGCCAAAGCTGCGGTCTCTTCTTCTGCCGCCGCTGAATCTCCCTCGGGCGGCTCTTCCTCTGCCGGTGATTCTTCCTCTTCCGGCCGGGGCGGTGGCCGGCGCGGCGGGGCGGCCAACATCATCCGGGTGGTGATCGCCACGGCTGCTCAGGGAAAAATCTCGAAATATTTGACCGCTCTCGGCAATGTCACTCCCATCAAAAGCGCGACGATGAAGCCGCAGGTCAGCGGCCAGTTGATGAAAGTGCTTTTTAATGAGGGAACAATGGTCAGGCAGGGCGATTTGCTGGTCCAGATCGATTCCCGGCCTTATGAGGTGCAACTGGCGCAGAACCAGGCCCAGTTGGAACGCGACCAGGCGCAGTTCGACAACGACAAAGTTAATTTGCAACGCTATGAGACCCTTTGGGCGCAAAATGCGATCCAGGAACAGCAACTTGCCACCCAGCGCGCTCTGGTGAAACAGGATGAGGCGACCATAGCCCTGGATCAGTCCCAGATTACCGCGGACAAACTTAACATCACCTACTGCAACATCGCCGCGCCCTTTGCCGGCCGCGTCGGGTTGCGGCTGGTCGACCCGGGTAATTATGTGCAATCCGGCAATACCAGTGGCCTTGTCATCGTCAATCAGCTTCAGCCCATCACGGTGGTTTTCACCATTACGGAAGACGACGCGCCCTCCATGTTGGCTTTGATCAAAAAAGGGGCGCCGGTAAAAGTCGAGGCCTACGACCGCGAAATGAAAAACAAGCTGGCCGACGGCACATTGCTGGCAACCGACAACCAGATCGATCTCTCAACCGGTTTGCTCTCGCTCAAGGCGCTGTTTCAGAATCCGAACAAGTCTCTTTTCCCCAACCAATTCGTCAACATCCGCGTGAATCTGGCGACCAAGGAAAACGCGATTTTGGTGCCCGCTTCCGCCATTCAACTCAGCGGGCCGGGGCAGGGGAATTACGTCTGGATTTACGACGAAGACCAGCGGACCGTCAGCCGCCAGGATGTCACGGTCGGTGCGACGGAAAATTATCAGACCGAGGTGCTGACTGGTGTCAATGACGGCGATGTGGTGGTCATTAATGGCGTCGATAAACTGCAAAACGGCATGAAGGTGATCGCCCAGGAAGCGGGAGGAGGGAAACCGCCGGAACAGAGAAGTCCCTTAAACTGAAAATTAAAGAGAACTTTGCTGCGCTTCGGTTTGTGCTAAGCCGGTGAATCAAAAGCGAGATGACTCGTACCATCATACCGGCGGTAATTTGTGCCTGCTTGTTGTCTGGGGCGGGAAGCCCCGCATTCGCCTCCCAAACGCGCGACGGCCAATGGCGCGAAGATCTCGATTACTTCGCGATGACTCTCCCTCGGGAATGCATCGCTTTCTGCCAATCGATGCCAAAGGAAGAATTCGAGCAGCAGGTTGCCGATATCAAGAATTCCGTGCCTCGGCTTACCGATCAGGAGATCCTTCTCCGTCTTTCGCGCGTCATGGCCGGCCTGGGTGTCGACCATGCATGGGTCGAGGCGCCGGGCGTTGGGCCGATGGCGCTTCATCGTTATCCTCTCGAATTCCACTGGTTCTCCGACGCCTTGGTGGTGGTCGCTGCCGCTCCGGTGTACCAGGACGCGCTTGGCGCCCGCGTCCTTAAAATCGGCGGCATGACGCCGGAACAGATCGAGCTGTCGGTCGCCCCTTACGTTCCGCATGAAAACGGAGCTTGGCTGCGCGCGCGCGCCCCCCACTTTATGACCATCGCCGAGTTGTTGCAGTCCATGGGAATTGCCCGCGCCGATCAACGCGTCCAGCTCACTCTGGCCAAATCCGGCGGCAAGCCGTTTACGTTATGGGTTTCACCCGCGCCCCCGGGTTCCACCATGGTGACCGTCGAGCAGGCCCTGCACATCCCACCGCCGCTGTATGCCAGCCGCCAGGATAATTATTGGTATCGATATTTGCCCGAATCCAAAACACTCTTCATCGAATATAACTCCTGCGCCAGCGACCCGAAAAATCCCTTTCCCGATTTCGCGAAGGCTCTCTTTGCCTTCGCCGATTCGCATTCCGTTGCCCGCATCGTCGTCGATTTGCGCTTCAATGCCGGAGGGGATTCGGACATTGGCGACCCATTGGTCGCCGGCATCCGGTCGCGTCCCGCGCTGAACGCGAAGGGGCGTTTCTATGTGCTCATCGGTCCCATGACCTGCTCGTCGGGCGAATGGATGGCCGAGGAATTCCATAACAGCTTCGTCTCCCTGACGTCGAAACTGGTGAATGGCTTCTCCTGGGTTTACCCTGAGAAGCCCGGCCAGCCGGTAACTCCCTTTACCGCCACCTTCCTCGGCGAGCCCACCGGCGGCAAGCCCAACTGTTACGGCGACGTTCGAAAATTCCAATTGCCCAATTCGAAAATCGCCATTGCCTATCCTACAAAGCACTTCCAACTTACCACCACCGGCGACCCTCCCACGCGCGAGCCTGATAGGGTTGTCATGCAGAGTTGGGGAGATTATCTCGCCGGCCGCGACCCCGTGCTCGAAGCCGTGCTTCGGCAACCTCTGCCGTGAGGGTACGGACAGAGTGAAGAAGCTTAATGGCCGCGCTCCTTGGCCCGGCCATGCACGGGACCTCAATCCGCGAATTACCCGCCCGCTTCTTCCTTTACCGCGTGGCGTTGCAGTTCCTCCAATGAAACGAATTCGAGCGCCGAAATGTGCGTCGCCGAGAGAACAACCGCCGGGGCCATGCCGGCATCGAGCGCCTCCTTCCAGCGCGTCACGCAAAGGCACCAGCGGTCGCCGGGCTGCAAACCGGGAAACTGGTACTGCGGCACAGGCGTGCTGAGGTCGTTGCCCATGGCGCGGCTGAAGGCGAGAAACTCCGCGGTCGCCTCAATGCAGACGGTGTGAAGTCCATAATCGCCGGGGCCGGTGCGGCAGTAGCCGTCGCGGTAAAAGCCGGTCATCGGTGAAAAGCAGCAGGGCAGAAGCTTGCCGCCGAGGACATTGGTGCGAACGGGTTCCGGCATGAAACGAATCTAACGGTACAAGCGAATTTGTCGAATGATTCGCGGGACGGCGGTCGCGAAACACACCACGGCGGGAACGATTTCCCTTGCGCCCGGACAGGCTTTGCCGGAATGATTTTCCCCCTTATGGCAGATTCCGCCGCAGTCGCAAAAATGGACAAAATCGTGGCCCTGTGCAAACGCCGGGGCTTTATTTTCCAATCGTCGGAGATTTACGGCGGGCTCAATGGCGCATGGGACTACGGCCCGCTCGGCGTTGAATTGAAGCGCAATCTCAAGGATTTTTGGTGGAAGAGCATGACCCAATGCCGCGACGATATCGTCGGTTTCGACGGTTCGATTTTAATGAACCGCGCGGTCTGGCAGGCCAGCGGCCATGAAGCGACTTTTTCCGATCCGTTGGTCGATTGCAAAACTTGCAAGGCCCGGTTTCGCGCCGATCAACTCGAAACTTCCGTTTGCGGCCTGAAGCCGAGCAAATCGCCCAAGAGCTGTGGTGGAGAACTGACCGAACCCCGTACCTTCAACCTGATGTTCAAAACCTACGTCGGCTCGGTGGAGGACGATTCGGCGGTGACTTATCTGCGGCCCGAGACGGCGCAGGCCATGTTCGTGCAGTTCAAGAACGTGCTGGAAGTGGCGCGCAGGAAATTGCCCTTCGGCATCGCGCAAATCGGCAAGGCGTTCCGCAACGAGATCAATCCGCGCAATTTTACCTTCCGCTCGCGCGAATTCGAGCAGATGGAGGTTGAGTTCTTCGTCAAGCCGGACACCGGTTTTGAGTGGCTCGAAAAATGGAAGGAAGACCGGCTCGCCTGGTACGAAGCCATCGGCATTCCCCGGACGAAAATCCATGTCCTCACTGTGCCCGACGCCGACCGCGCATTTTATTCGAAAGGCACTTACGATCTCGAATATGAATTTCCCTTCGGCGTGCAGGAACTCGAGGGGATTGCCTACCGCACCGATTACGATCTCAAGCAGCACCAGGAGCACAGCGGCAAGCCGCTCGAGTATTTCGACGAGGAGACAAAATCGAAGTACATCCCGCACGTCGTCGAGCCGAGCGCGGGGGTCGACCGCACCGTCCTGGCCGTCCTCTGCGAAGCCTACGCCGAGGAGACGGTCAAAGACGAGGAGAGCGGCAAGGAGGAGACGCGCGTGGTGCTGCGTTTCGCGCCGCGGCTCGCGCCGGTGAAGGCGGGCGTGTTCCCGCTGCTCAAAAACAAGCCCGAACTGGTGGCGAAAGCGAAGGAAGTCCAAAAGCTGTTGCAGCCGCTGCTCAAGGTTGCCTACGACGAGGCCGGCTCCATCGGCAAGCGTTACCGCCGCATCGACGAGGAAGGGACGCCGTTCGGCATCACCATCGATTTTGAAACGTTGGAAGGAGTGAAGGAAGCGTCATCCTCCGCGACCGGCGCGTCCATCGCCGCCGGACAGAAGGAGACCGTGACATTGCGCCATCGCGACACCATGAAGCAGGAGCGCATCGCCATCGCCGACCTGTCCGCTTATCTCCTCGCGAAGACGGGCTGAAATTGGGTGGTTTGAATAATTTTAAGGCCTCTGCAAAAAGTTTTTCCAGCAATCCGTCATTCCGAGCCTG
Source organism: Methylacidiphilales bacterium (assembly GCA_035508775.1). GTDB lineage: Bacteria > Verrucomicrobiota > Verrucomicrobiia > Methylacidiphilales > UBA1321 > JABDGH01. The sequence continues at coordinate 14,368 of DATJMI010000089.1, read as the reverse complement.
TCGATGAATGACTAATCGCCATCTCTTTTCCTAAGTTTCTACAGGCTAACAACTTGCTGCTTGGACGACAAGCCGTATTTGGTGAATTTTTGTGCCAAAATGCAACCTCTTGTTATGCATTCCTCTCGCGTTCTGTTATGCCGCGATCTGCATCGGAGTGCCCGCCAGCGCGAAGTGTTATCGATGGCGCCCGGTAAGCTCATTCTATGCCGACATAGTTGGAACGGTCGCAGCCATGATCGAAGGCAATCCGGGTATTGAGAGTGAAAAATCTCCCACAACATCCCTGGTTGACCGGGACAGCGGCACGAGGCGGGCAAGCCGTTTGGCTGTTCAGTCGGATGTAGGCGAGCTTTGCTTCCATGGGTTGCGTTCGTAGCCGAGAAGCTTTTTCAGCGTTTATTTATGTGGCACCTCGGGTGCTATGGTTGGCGTGTCGAGTTCACTTATTACTCTGTCCACCCCAACTCACTCATCCCTGGCGGCGCGGCCCAAGAGATTTTTCACCGCGTCGATGGGGGGGACGCCCTCGTAGAGAACGGCGTGGAGTTGGGTCACGATGGGCTTTGAGTCGGTGGGGATGGCGCTGTTGAGATGGACGGAGCGGGTCGTGGGGAGTCCCTCGCAGACGCCGCCCAGTTTGGGCAGGATGGCTTCCGGCGCAAGGCCTTGGGCCAGCAGGGTCCCGAAGCGGAAGTTGCGGCTCTGGTCGCTCGTCGCCGTGAGCATGAGGTCGCCGATGCCGCTCAGCCCGGCGAAGGTTTCGGCGCGCGCACCGGCCTGGACACCGATGCGGGTCATTTCGGCCAGGCAGCGGGTGATGAGCCCGGCGAGCGAGTTTTGCCCGAGCTTGAGTCCGTGGCAGGCTCCCGCCGCGATGGCGTAGATGTTTTTGAGCGCGCCGCCCAGCTCGACGCCGATCAGGTCGGAGGAGCGGTAGGTGCGGAAGCTCGGCTGGTGGAGGATGGCCTGGAATTCCCGGGCCAGTTGATCGCTGGGCGCGGCGATGGTGCAGGTGGCGGGCAATCCCGCCGCGACTTCCGCCGCGAAGGTGGGCCCCGAGAGCGCCCCGACGCGGGTCTCGCCCCATATTTCGGTGACGACTTCACTGACCCGGTACCCGGTGGCGATTTCGAGTCCTTTGCTGAGGCTGAGCACCGGAACGCCGGGCGGGGAGAGGCGCGCGAGCGTTTCGCGGATGTGTTGCACGGGCAGGGCGAGCAGGACGTAATCGGGCGGTGGATCGGGCCAGGCGGCGCCGGTGTGGGAAAGGAAGGCGGTTTCGTGCCGCAATTGTCTCGCTACCTGGCCGATGGCGCGGCCCCAGGCTCCCTGTCCGATGATGGTGATCTTCACACGGCGTCCTTTTTTTTGGAGAAGTTGATCTTCGCTTCGGTTCCGGCCAGTAACCTACTCATATTGGAGCGATGCCGCCACGCCGCAAGCCCTCCGGCAAACGCGGTGAAGCCAAAAAAGACCCATTGGTGGGGATAAAACGCCGCCGCCGCCACCGGCAACGAGGCCGCGGCCAGAAGCGAGGCGATGGAAACGGTGCGGGTGATGAGCACGGCGAGAATCCAGAGAGCCAACGCGGCCGCCAGCACCCACGGCAGAATCGCGCCGAGCACGCCGGCCGAGGTGGCGATTCCCTTGCCTCCCTTGAATCCGAGCCACGGGGTGTAATTATGGCCCAGGATGGCCGCCACCCCGCCGAGCACGAGCAGCAGCTCCACCGGCCACGAACTCGCCCCGGGAAAGCAGAAGATGCGCGCCAGATAAAGGGGCACGAATCCCTTCAGAAAGTCGCAGGCGAATGCGGCAAAGCCCCAGTTGCGGCCCAGCACGCGCCCGGCATTGGTCGCCCCGATGTTCCCGCTGCCGTGTTGGCGGATGTCGATTCCGCGAGCGCGGCCCATGAGATACCCGGTGGGAATCGATCCCGCCAGATAGAAAACGGCCAGCCACAGCCACTGGACGGCGCTTGGGGTCATGCCGCTTTCAATACGATGCCGGGCCGGGGCGGCAAGAAGATTCGGATGGCTGGCTTCTCCGAAATTAAGTTCCGCAAGAGGATGAGTTCGCTTATCCTGCTCCGATTGCCGATGATGTCCGCCGGTGTTTCCAGCCGCCAGCTTGAAAAATGAGCGATCTCAGCCCCCACATTCCCGCCCCGGTTCCGGAGCCTAAATTGCGTATCTGCTGGCTTCGCGTTTGGGTTTATCTGCTGGCCATATTTGCCGCCTGCTCGATGTGGATGGCCGCTGGTTTCTATACGCTTTGGCATCATCCGATTCGTGTTATCAATAAAGCCTTGGACCAGCTCCCGTTCCTTCACACCATTGGCCGGACCGCCTGGATCGCTCCCCGCGTCCTTGAAATCCACGATCTCACGCTTGGTGATTTCTTCTATGTCGAAAAGCTGGACATAACCGTCAGCATTTGGGGACTTCTTCGGAACCATGTGCAGAAAGTAGAATTGTTTGGGCCGCAGCTTTATTCCAAAGCCTTTTACACGATGCTGGAAAAAGTGACCAAGGGTTCCAGCAGCGGTCTTAATTGGACGATCGACCGGATCGAAATCAACCGTGGCACTCTTATGCTCAATTACCTGATCAGCAATACTTCCATTCCTGTCCGGCTGGGTGTTCGCAGTCCTCTCATTCTCAACCATATCAAGCTCAACAAACCCGATGAGAATGCCGCCGCGATGAACAAGGAAGAGACTCTTAATATCGAGAACGTCGTCATCGTCTCCCCCTTTGACGCCCTGGCTCCGGTTCTAAGCTTTCCTTTGACCCGCGTCCGATTCACGTACAACGAGCTTTGGCATCATCAAATCCGTGAGGTCGAATTTGTCCGTCCGGTCATGTTCCTCGGCCAGGATCTTTTCTGGTTTACCGACGCATTCAAAAAGGGCGCCGCCGCCAGCCCCACGCAGGGAGTCACCGCCCCCTGGCACATCGGTCATTTGGGCGTGCAATACGGTGAAATCGCGGTTGCTGTCTTCGGGCAGCCCGTGGTTCATTTTCCTTTCTTTTACGGATGCGAGGTCGACGACATCCGGCTCGATCAACTCGATAAAATCTCGGTCAAAAGCGTCATTGCGATCAAACGCCTCAATCAGGACTATCCCGATTACAAGATACGCATTGCCGGACTCGAGGGACGTCTCTATTTCAGCGTACCCATCACCGCCAACAACGTCGTCAATACTATTTCCGTGGATGAGGTCTCTTGGAACAATATTCCCGTTACTCACGTCAGCAGCACGGTCACTTTTGATCCGAATGGCATGTACGGGAAGCTCACCGGCAAATGCGCGGGCGGCGACTTGGCCGGTAATTTCGAGTTTTACTACGCCAAGGACTATACCTGGAACGTCAATTTTTTTGCCCAGAAGGTCAATTGCCAGCCCATTGCGGCCGCTCTCGGCGGAAAGTATCTCGACCTGACCGGCGAACTGGATGGAAAAATCTCGGTCCAAGGCAGTTCGACGGACATTCTCAATTGCCAAGGGCAACTTGTCCTGCCGCACCCCGGCACGCTTGTGATCAAATCATTCGATAATCTGCTCAAACAGGCCCCGGTTCAGCCTTCCCTCAAGGATCAAGCCACCAAAATTGCGATTGAGGCCATACGCACTTATCCGTATCAGAGCGGCGTCTTTACGGTCGATTATAAGCCTGACAGCGGTAAAGGATTCCTGAAATTGACCGGACCGACGGGCCAGCGCTCTTTTACGATCTACTGGCATCCCTACGGCGAAGCTGATAGTTCCAAGGTTGCCAATTCGGGGAGCAACCGGTAGGATCAAGCCCTACATTTTCATTCCCCGCCCATGCCCCAGGCCCGGAACCCATTCGTGAATTTTTTTCTCCCATCAAAAATAAACGCAGGCCGGGCCGGGCTTTGGGGAATTGCAAGCTGTCTGATGGGCTGCGCACCCACCGTCAATCTCGCGACGCCGCAACCGGTCAAAGTCGACGTGGCCGTTCGTCTCGACGTTTATGAGAAGACCGCCCCCACCAAGGCAAAGGAAGAGCAATCCAATCTCCAAATTGCCGCCAATCGCCGGGAACGTTCGGGTGAAATCCAGCAACTGAAGAATAGCCGGATTATTGGCGAGGACCGGGACGGCTATCTCGCCCTGCGCAACCCGCCGAGCGACCCCAAATATCTGGCTTATGCCAAGGGCGTCGTCAACGCCGAGAATGCCGACCGCTCCTTCCTTTACCTTGCCTCCGCCCAAGCCAAGAGCGAACCGCTGGAACTTGTCGAGCGGGACTACGCCCAACTCTGGCGGGACCGCGCTTTTCCCCGTGAATGGGTGCAGAAAGATGACGGAACTTGGATTCAAAAATGACACCATCTTCCCGTGGCGCCGAGCCCGATCCCTCCGCTAATGGAGCCTGGTCATCCGGTTCCGTCCCTCATCCGGCGGACGAGTTGCCCATCAAGCGCCACTATACCCGCCGCCGCGCCGCCTGCAGCGTGATTTTTTGGGTGCTGATGGCGGCTGTTTTCATGCCGGCGGCTTTTCGGTTCTCCGAGCGCATTCAGAGCACGCTAAGCGGGATGAAGGGGACTCCTTCCGAGACGGTGCGGGAAAACATCGTCAAAAATTTCTCCACCGCCCTGGCCTTTCCCACCGCCATTGTTTGGGACGCCGAAGGCGTGCCACCGGATCAAGCCGAGTCTGCCTGGCAACATCTGCTGGCCGCCGTCCGCGGCGACAAAGCGATGATTCAGGATGTCACGGATGGCCGTGTGATGATCGAAAATTGGCCGCGAAAGGATTGGTACGCCGCTTTCGTCGCCTTCAATCCGGAAACTCCCGCTTCCCGCGCCACGTCTGCGTCCGCCTACACTTACGGCGACGCCGAGATGGCAGTTCGCAATCTCCGCGCCAGCGTCGTGAAAATAACCTTACCCGGTCCCCTGCAACCCTGGGTCACCGGCGGTCCTGCCCTCTTTTTCGATCTCAACCAGGCTTCGACCGAATCGTTGCGCTCGGGAGAAGTGATCGCGCTGCCGGTTACTTTTCTGATTCTTCTTCTTGTCTTCCGCACTTTGCTTGCCGCCCTGCTGCCTGTTCTCGTCGCCACTCTCGGCGTCGTCTGCACCCTTGGCATCCTCAGTTTTTTCGCCGGGGTGATGCACATCACTTTTTTTGTCCCCAATCTCGTGACCATGATCGGCCTCGGTGTGGGTATCGATTACTGTCTCATCTATCTCGCGCGCTATCGCCGGGAACGCGCCAATCATCTCACCACCCAGGAAGCCCTGCAAATCGCCCACAAGACCGCCGGCAAAACGGTCATCGTCTCCGCCGTGATGGTGATGAGCGGCTTTTTAACCCTCTTTTTCATTCCGCTCGAATTTTTCACCTCCATTGCGGTCGGAGGCGTTCTCGTCGTCGCCTGCGTCGCCCTGGCCACCCTGACCCTTCTGCCGGCCATGATTTTTCTTGCCGGATCAAAGCTGGAATGGGGCGGTAATTTTCTGGGTTGGTTGCAAAAGTTCCGGCCCGCGCCCGAGTTCTGTGAGAATTGGGCCCGTTTTGTCGTTTTCCGCCCCAGGCTTTGCGCCGCCGCCGGCCTGCTGATCCTCGGTTTGCTGGCGATTCCGTTTTTCAGGCTCAACATCGCTTCCGTCGAGGCCAGGAACATCCCGCCTCATTCCGAATCCCGCCTTGGCTACGAGAGCCTTGCGCGCAATCTCGGTGCCGGCTGGATGATGCCGGCCATTATCCTGGTGCAGCATCCCACCGAGGACTGGATGAACAGCGACGGTCTCGCCGCTGAGAAGCGGTTGGTGGACGAGCTTTCCGATCAGAAGGCATTTCCCAATACCGAAAAAATCATCACCGTTACCGATAGCTCCGGGTCGCGCCGCATCCAGCAGTCCCGCATGGGATTGCTCACCAGCTACAGCGATCCTTCCCAGAGCGTCATCCTCATGCTAAGCCGCGGCGATCCCCAGTCGCCCGTGGCGCGCGACTGGCTTGACCGCATCGCCCAAAAACTCGACGCGATCGAGAAGGCCGATCCCAACGGACCGCGCTATTTTCTGGGCGGACTTCCCTCCGTCACCCTCTCCGCCGACCGCATTATCATGGATGCGCTGCCAAGGGTCATTCTGGTGACTCTCTGCAGCACTTTCATCCTGCTTCTCTGCTTCATGCGTTCGCTGCTGGTGGCGATCAAGGCCATCGTGCTTAATCTGATCTGCGTCATGGCCGCTTACGGATTTCAAGTCCTCTGTTTTCAGGATGGCTGGGGGGCGCGTCTCTGCCATTTGTTTGCCACCGATGGCCTCAATACCGTCGTTCTCGTCATTTGTTTCTGCGCGCTTTTCGGCCTTTCCATGGACTACGAGGTTTTCATCCTGAGCGCCGTCCGCGAGAGTTGGCTCGATCAGCACAACATGCGCCTGGCGGTGCAGGAGGGCCTCATCCGTGTGGCGGGCATCATCAGCTCCGCCGCCATTATCATGATTTCGGTTTTCCTCGCCTTTGGTTTTGGCGACGTGGTTGAGATCGAGCAGCTCGGGGTCGGCCTCTCGTTTGCGGTCCTGCTCGACGCCACCGTCATCCGTCTTCTGATTGTTCCCGGCGTTATGATTTTGCTGGGCAAATGGGCCTTTTGGATGCCCGGTCACGCGCTCCCGGTGGCCGAACGGCATCCGCGCGGCCATCACTATGATGGTCAGAAAATCAATTCGGTCGAAACGAACCGGATGGGATAGAGACTGGACAGTTCTCTAATCTCGTTCGAGCTAGGGCCTGTTAACACTAAAATGGCTGGTTGACGCGACGAGTAGCCCCGGCAGGAGCCTGGGCGGGCGAAGGAATGTAGCCGCAGGGCTACTCGACTGAGCGAGCAACGCCGGATTTGTGCCCGGCCGGCCCTCTCCCTTGGGGTTGCCGGCCTTTGGCCGCTGCGCTTCGCTGTCGAAACCGGCCAAGACCGCAGAGGGTATTGCCCGGTTTCTCCGCCTCGCTCAGCAGCCAAATCCCTGGCACCCCCCCCCACCTTTTAGTGTTAACAGGCCCTAATGTGGCCATTGTCGCTTCAGCCATGTATCTAAGATGACATCCCGGCAACCTTGCTTGCGAAAATCCGAATTGGGTTGAAGTTAGCGCATGAGTTCAATTCCACCTGAAAATGATCCGCTCCACGCGCGGCTGCAGGAATTTCTGAAACGAAACCTGGAGACCGGCGGCGGCCTTGTCCCGCAGGTGGAACAGCCGGCTTCCGAAGAAAGCCGTCCGGCCAAGCCGCCGGGCAACCGGTTCGAATTCAAATTCACTCCCCGCGAGATCAAGGAATATCTCGACCGGTTCGTGATCAAGCAGGACGAGGCCAAGAAGGTCCTGGCGGTGGCGATATGCGATCATTATCACCATGTGCAGGCGGTTGAGCGCGGCACGGCGACGCCCCACTACGCGAAACAAAACGTCTTGATCATTGGGCCGACCGGCGTGGGTAAAACCTATCTGGTAAAATGCCTGGCCGAGTTGGTTGGCGTGCCCATGGTCCGGGCCGATGCGACGAAATTCACCGAAACAGGTTACGTGGGCGGCGACGTCGAGGATCTGGTGCGCGATCTCGTTCACCAGGCCGAAGGGGACAAAGACTTGGCCCAGTATGGAATTATTTATCTCGATGAGGTGGACAAGCTGGCCAGCGCATCCGCCGGCACCGGGCGCGACGTGAGCGGGCGTGGCGTGCAGACTAATTTGCTCAAGCTGATGGAGGAGACCGAGGTGCCGTTGCGGAGCCAGACCGATCTTCAGTCGCAGCTTCAGGCGGCGATGGAATTTCAGCGGCGCGGAGGAAAGATAAAAAAGGAGACCATCAACACGCGCAATATCCTCTTCATTGTCAGCGGCGCGTTCGACAAGTTGCCTGAGATCGTGAAGCGGCGGCTCTCCAGGAGCGAGATCGGCTTCGCCGCCGCGCAGAAAGAGGAACAAAAACCGGAGGAGATTCTCTCTGCGGTCACGACGCGCGATTTCATCGAATTTGGGTTGGAGCCCGAGTTTGCCGGGCGCTTGCCGGTGCGCGTGGCCTGCGGCTCGTTGCAAGTGGAGGATCTTTTCGCGATTCTCAAGCAGAGCGAAGGCTCCCTGGTGCATCAATACGAGGAGGCGTTCCGCGCCTACGGCATCGAGGTGATGTTCTCCGACGACGGTATGCGGGCCTTGGCGCGGCTGGCCGCGGAAGAACAGACCGGCGCGCGCGGGCTGATGACCGCCGGCGAGCAGGCGTTGCGTCCCTTTAAATTCGATTTGCCCGGTTCGGACGTGCGCCGCTTCGTGGTGCATGAGAAGCTCGTCCTCGCGCCCGAGGCGGAACTCAAACGCATCCTGACCGACGGCAGTTACGAAGAGCGTCTGGTCATGGGCGAAATCGTCCGGCAATTTGCGTTGCGGTTCGAGGAGAAGCACCACCTGAAACTCGAATTTGCACCCGACGCGCTCGAGTTGCTGATCGATGGCGCGCTGCAAAAGAAAAGCAACATGCGGGAATACTGCGAAACTCTCTTCAAGGATTTCGAGTTTGGGCTAAAGCTGGTGCACAAGAATTCGGGCCAGACTTCTTTTGTCATCGACCGCGGCGTGGTCGAAGCCCCCGATCAGGCCATCAGCCGGTGGGTGGTCAATTCCTACCGGGGTTCGGCCTCGGAATCGGCTCAGGGATAGTCGCCTGGCCGCGACGGAAGGTTATTTCGCGCGCCCGGCTAATCTTGCGACAGGTTCAGAACTACTTGCGCTCTTTGTGAAGCGTGCGGCGGCGAAGAAACGGATTGTACTTCAGGCGCTCGATGCGTTCCTGCTGCAGCTTCTTGTTCTTGGTCGTGAAATAACGGGAAGCGGGCTTGCCTTCCTTGGCCGCCTCGGTGCATTCCAGAATGACTTGTTCGCGCATGGTCGTAACTCGGTTGAGTGGAGTGGGCGACCTTATCCCAAGCGCCGGAAGGATCAAGCTCTAAATCTTCGGGGTAGTGGATCAGTTTGAAATGATTTAGCGAATAGCCTCTAGGCATGCTGCTCCTTCGCAAGGGCTTCCAGCATAGAGAGATTGTCGATGATGAACTCGACCCGCGCGACCTTTTCTTCTGCGATGGTCCAAATGTGAACGATGGCGACTCGATACTTCACACCTGTCGCAATGACGCTCCCTTGTGTCCAACCAACGGCGACGGCTCGCTCATCTGCGATAATGAACCTCTTCAACTCAAGCGTTGAGTTGATGCGCAAGACGAGCTTCGCGAAGAATTGGCGAGCCTCATCGTGACCACGATATACGCCGCCCCACGGCAATTCTGGTGATTGCTGAATCCTCAACGTCCTGGGCAAAAAGATTGAAAATGGCCGGAATATCGCGCGCGCCAAACGCACGGTAGACTCCTTCAACTACTCGGAGGACGGGCGGCATCTCACGGTGACAGATAAGGCTCGTCGGGTTCGTTGGTTGCCTTGACGCCGTCGACCGCGATTTGAGGGATGGCATGGCCCAGCGTGGAGGGAAATTGAGCCGTGCCGGTGACTTCTATCCATTGGTCATTTTTCCAACCGCCGGCGAGGTTGCCGCTTAATTCGACCGAAACCGGTTTGGCGTCGGCGGCGCAACACCACATGATCCAGCGGACGAGTTTGTGCGTGTTGCCATCGCTTTCGAAAAGGCCAACCACGCGCACCTTGCGGCCCACGAATTTTTCCATCTGATCGGACGAATTGCTCAGGGTGATGAGATCAGTGACTTCAACCGGGGCAGGCTCATTGGGACTGGCGGCCATCGCGTCACTGATATCTTCCTGGGTGGCCGAGCTAAAGGTCGGCATCGGAATGGCGCCGGCGGTCGAATCAGCCTGCCGGTTGAGCATGGTGGTGTTCGAAAGCGCCGAGGGAGAAAGAACCGAAGCCGCGATAATCGGAACAAGCAGAACAAGCCAGCGCCCCAGTTGGCGCAGACGTTGCGTGGCGGGCGACTGGTCCGCGCCCGGCTGGTAAAGAAGAAGATGAAGCGCGCTGAGCAGGAGCAGGACAATGCCCGCCGCAAGAACATAATTCTGGAACATCGGGCTGACATAGCGGTTGATATGACCCGAGGCGATAGTGTGCAGCATCACCACCGCCCACGCGCTCATAACCGCGGCGGGAGCGAAAAAGATGATCTGGCGGGAAAGGCGGTCGGTCATGGTTTGAGTGAATAGAGAAGCGCCAGGACAAATGTAGCCGCAAGCGCCCGCAACCACAAGCCATGGACAAAGCGGGCCCGGAACGTGCTGCGATAGAGCCAATAGAGCTTAAGATGAATCAGCGGGCCGGAGACAAGAAACGCGATTTTGGCCGGAATCGAAAAAGGCGCAAACGCGGCGATGATGAAGGCGTCGGTTGTGCTGCAAAGGCAGAGAAGCTGGGCCAGCAAAATTCCCGCCAGCGGGCCCAGGAATGGATTTTGTCCGATCGGATCGAGAATATTGCGATTGAAACCGGTCGAAAAGAGCGCGGCCACGGCGGCGCCGATGACAAGAAAAAGGAGCACGCCGGTGAAATCGCGGATGACGGCCCCGGCGAATTTTTGCAGGCCGCCCAGGGAGAGACCCGGGCGCGGAGTGAGAATCAGTCCGGGATTGAGCGAGGGTTCGGGACCGGCGCGGTTGCCCATTAAAGTTTCGGGCCGCAGCATCTCCTCCGGGCGAACGCGGATGAGCCAATAACCGAGAAACACAAGAACGGCGAAGCTGAAGGCAAAACGGAGAATCACCATCAGCCACGGATCCATATTGCGGAAAGCCAGGTAGGTGCTGAACAGGGCGAGGGGATTGAGCGCGGGCGCGGCCAGCATGTAGGTAGCGGCGACTGGGGGCGGCACGCCTTTGCGAATGAGCCGCTGGACGATGGGCATGGCGCCGCAGTCGCAAAGCGGGAAGATGATGCCGGCTCCGATGCCAGCCATCACGCCCCGCGCTTTGGAGCGAGGCAGCCAGTCTTTGATCAGGCCGGCGGGAACAAAAACGTCGACCAGGCCGGAGACAATCGCCCCGAGGAGCAAAAAGGGCGCGCCCTCCAGAATGATGGCGAAAAAGGAGAGGGCGACATCGGGCCAGGAGATGCCCGCGCTGGCCGGCGCGGAGGGGAGATCAAAGGCGGCGAAAAACACGGGCCCAAGTACCAGGACTAATCGTCACCGATGATGGGAACAGGCGGCGTCGGCGCGTGGGTCCAGTCAAAGGCCTTTTTTTTGAGCGCGTAAAGATAACCGACGACGAGAATGCCGATGAAGGTGAACATCGATAACAAAATTCCCAGATGGATGCCTTTGGGGCCATGGAGTAGCTGGCGGTAAACGACGGCCCAAGGATACATAAAGACGACCTCGATATCGAAAAGGATGAAAAGCATGGCCACGAGGTAAAATTTGACCGAGAAGCGGGAGTGGGTGGGGCCGATTGGATCCTTGCCGCATTCGTAGGCGGTATCTTTGGCGGCGCTGTGGCCTCCCCGTTTGCCGAGAACCAGCGACATCATCAACGTGGAGGAGGCAAAAAGAGTGCCTGCCGCGATCTGGAGAAAAACGGGAACGTAATCGTCAGACATAAAAGCAGTTTGTCAGATTTTCAGCCGGGGGCAAGGCTGGTGATTTTGATGGGATAAGAATTCCTAGCCGGTCATCTTCCCCCGCCCACGGGATTGGTGATGCCATCCATGGTGATCAGGGTGGTTTTGATGTAGAGCTTGGGAATGGCGAAGATTTCCGGTTTGTTGTCGCGCATCTCCGCCTTGGCGAAGGAGAATTTGTTTTTGTCCTGGTTGCCGCCCCAAAGAATGAGGAGGGGCGTGCCGCCGCCTTTGACGAGGGAGCCGTAAACCGTGAAGAGGAAGGCCGGAACGAGTTGCCGGACGGGAACGAGGGCCATCGGTTCGTTCATCGCGCGGATTTTTTCCATGGCGGCGCGCACGCTGGGGATGGCGCCGGCGTAGCACCAGACATCCACGTTCGGGTTGGAAATCGATGTGCCGGTCCAATGGATGCAATCGAAGCCGCCAATTCTTTTATGCTCATTGGTCTGCGTCCACGTATAGCCGCTGGTGTCGGCGTCGTTTCCGGCGGAAGGAGCGGGAGCGGCGACGGAGGAATCGGTGTCCGCGGCCGGAGGCGGTGGGGTGGAACCGGAAGTGAGATCATCGGTATCGATGCCCTGGGAGATGAGGTCGCGCAAATGATCCGCGTAGCGCTTCGATTGGACCACCTTCGCCTTCACATCGGGCCAGGAAAATTGCCAGTAGGTGTCGTTGCTGTGCTCGAGCCCGATGTAGTCCTCGCCGCGCGGATCGTAGATGACGCTGTAGCGGTCTTCAATGGCGTCGAGCCGGACCAGAACGGGCCCGAGCGTGATGACCATCTTGTGGTTCTCATCGCTGGAGTACATGTTGAAGGTGACGACGTCGAGTTTTGCCGGGGCCTTGGGCGGCGTTGCGGGCGCGGCCTTGGGGGGCGCGGCGGCGGGCGGCGTGGTGGAAACAGAATTGTCATCGGCAAAAGCCGAGGGCCCGGCCGGCATGGCGGCCAGCAAGGCGGCAAGTTGGAACGGAAGGAACCGGTGGAGAAAAGCGGGCATGGGAATAGGATCTAAGGAGGTTCTAAATAGCGAAATAGCACTTTATTGCCGCAACAGGTGTTCCTTGTCGAGGCGAGAAGGGGGGCGTGAGGCACGCTGGAAGGCCAACTTAATAATATAAGTGTGTAATTGTAGCTATTCTCAGGGAGCGGCAGGACCGACCCGCGCCGGAGCTGGTGGAAGCGACGCGGCAGGAAGGCCCCGCGCTGCCGCGCCGGACCCACGGGGCATTGAGCGACGAGGACGGCAATGTCTTTGAATTGGCGCTGACCGGCGTGCGCCGGGAACCGTGAGGGCTATCTTTTCTTGTGGGAATTAAGCTGGGGGGATAGAAGAGGGCATGCCACGGATCGCGAGGCACGCTGGAAAGAGACTGGTTCGATGCGGGGAAAGGGAAAGCTCAACTGATCCCTCGACAAGCTCGGGATGACTGCAATTCTGAAATTGACTCACTCCTGACATCGCCAGTCTGTCCGGGAGATAAGTTCTACGCCGACTCAATAAAATCGGGGTCGGCGGGGTGCTGTTGTTTGAGTTTCAGGCGTTCGCCGAAGAGGGCGGCGCCGACGCGGATGCTGGTGCTTCCTTCTTCGATGGCGACGGCAAAGTCGCCGCTCATGCCCATGGAGAGGACGGGAAGGCGCAGGCCGGTTTGGTTTTCGATGGCGTCGCGCAGTTCGCGCAATCCGGCGAAATGGGGGCGCGATTTTTCGGGTTCGGGCGCATAGGGGGCGATGGTCATGAGGCCGTGGAGGGCGAGCCGAGGCAGGGCGTTGATGGCTTGGGCGAGGGCGCGGGCGGAGGCGGGCGCGCAGCCGAATTTGGCGCTTTCGCCGGCGACGTTGACCTGGAGCAAGACGTTTTGGACTTTGCCGATGGCTTCGGCGCGCCGGGAGATTTCTTCGGCAACTTCGATCCGGTCGACCGAGTCGATAAAGTCGAAGAGCCGGACGGCGTCGCGAGCTTTGTTGGTCTGAAGATGGCCGATGAGATGCCAGACGCCGCGTCCGATGGATTCGATTTTACCGCGAGCTTCCTGGACTTTGTTTTCGCCAAAGTGGAGGAGGCCGGCGCGCAGGGCTTCCTGGATGCTTTCGATGGGATGGGTTTTGGTGACGGCGACGAGTTCGATTTCGCTTGGATCGCGGGCGGCCCGTTTGGCGGCGGCGGCGATGTCGTCCCGCAAGCGGTTGAGGCGAATGGAGAAATCGTCCATCAGGAAAGCTTATCCCGAAAAATCGCTTCTGTCATTTTCGAGAAATGTGGCGTTGACGTGACATTAGATTGGCTTATGCTGCGATTCATGCAGGTGGAATCTTTTAAAGTTTTCCGCGATCTGGTCGAGTCACGCAGTTTCAGCAAAGCGGCCTCGCTTAATTTCATCACGCAGTCGGCTGTCAGCCAGCAAGTTCGCGCCATGGAGGAACGGTTCCGCGTGCCGCTGATCGAGCGAAGCAATAAACGGTTCGGCCTGACGCGCGAGGGGCAAGTTCTCTACGAGGCGAGCAAGCAGATTGTTTTTCAATTTGATTCGTTGCAGCACCAGGTTTCTGAAATGCGCAATGTTGTTTCGGGGACGATCCGGTTGAGCACAGTGTACAGTATTGGTCTCCACGAGCTTCCGCCCTATTTGAAAAAATTCCTGCGGGAGTTTCCGAGCGTGAATGTCCATGTCGAATACCGGCGGTCGAATCAGGTTTACGATGAGGTGAACGAAGGAACGAGCGATCTCGGGCTG
>DATJMI010000088.1:0-20657 GCA_035508775.1 Methylacidiphilales bacterium | reverse complement strand
CTCTATGAGCGAGTCGATCTTTTTGTCACCGTCCAAAATGTTGGAGATACCGATCTCATCCTCGGCAACAACGAAGGCCGTCCGTGGCTTTCCTTTATCGTTTCCAAGCATGGCCGCATTAACGATTTTCCCGTTCAGCCGGAACGGAAAAGCAATCCCGAACCTCTCACCCTCAAAGTCGGCGAAAGCAAGACCCTGAGCGTCAACCTCACGCCTCTCTTTTCCTTCCGCGAAGAAGGGGAATACCGGGCATGCGCAGTCATCGATTTGCCGGGCGCGGGCGAAATAATGTCGGATCCGGTTCCTTTCACCGTTTTTAGTGGGCGCACAGTTTGGACCCAGGTTCATACCGTTAACGGTTCGGAACGCACCTACTCCCTCATTCGCTTTTCACCCTCGGTCGACAGCACCGAACTCTATCTGCGGGTGAAAGACCCCGCGGAAAACCTCATCTACGCCAATTTGGCTTTGGGTCAGGTTGTCGCCTCCACCGACCCCGAGGTCTACTTCGATCCCGCAGGCAATCTCCACGTTTTGCAACCTGCCGCCCTAAGCACCTATCTCTATACCCGGACCGATCCGGATGGAAAAGTTGTGTGCCAACAAGTCTTCCGTTCTGCGCCCTTGCCTGGATCGGGGCTCGATTTAGTGCCGCCCCGTTTGACGAAACTCAATGATGGCAACGTCGTTGTTCTAGGCGGCCTCTCCGAAAATGCCGATACGCCACGGGAACGGCTTTCCAACAGCCAAAGCGGTACGAAAAAAGAAGTGGCGCCGCAAACGGTGGCGGACCCCCCTCCGGATGCGCTTCCAGACTCTTCTCCCGATGCCCCCCCAGATTCGCGCCCCGGAACACCCCCCGATACGCTTCCTCTTCCTTCCGGCGCGGGATCTCCCGGCGCATCCGGGCCGGCGCAATAGCCGCAACATTTTCTGTTCTTTAGCCGAATTTCGGTTAAGAAGCGGCGATGAAGATTGTAGTTGCCTATTCGGGAGGTCTCGACACCTCCATCATTTTGACGTGGTTGAAGGAAAAGTATAACGCTGAAATCATCGCATTTTGCGCCGATATCGGCCAGGAGGAAGAACTCAAGGGCCTCGACAAGAAAGCGTTGAAAACCGGCGCGTCGAAGTGTTACATCGACGACCTCACGGAAGAATTCGCCGCCGATTTCATTTTCCCGATCATCCGGGCCGGTGCGCTCTACGAAAACCAATATTTTCTCGGCACCAGCATCGCGCGGCCCCTCATCGCCAAACGGCAGGTTGAGATCGCGCGGCTCGAAAAAGCCGATGCCGTGGCGCACGGCGCGACGGGCAAAGGCAACGATCAGGTTCGCTTCGAACTGACTTTTGCCGCGCTCGCGCCCGGCTTGAAAATCATCGCCCCGTGGCGGGAATGGGAATTTAAAGGCCGGACCGATCTGATCAACTACGCGAAAGCCCGGGGCATCGCCCTGCCGGTCAGCGCCGCCAAACCATACAGCACCGACCGCAACCTGCTTCACATCAGTTTTGAGAGCGGCATTCTGGAAGACCCCTGGGCCGCGCCACCCGCCGATATGTTCAGGCTCAGCGTCGCGCCGGAAAAGGCGCCCGATAAACCCCAGATCATCGAACTCGATTTCGTCGCCGGTAACTGTGTCGCGGTCGACGGCAAAAAACTCAGTCCGGCCGGCGTCTTGCGGACGCTGAACAAACTTGGCGGACGGCATGGCATCGGGCGCGTCGATCTGGTGGAAAACCGTTTCGTCGGCATGAAGTCGCGTGGCGTCTATGAAACGCCCGGCGGAGCGATTCTTCATTTCGCGCACCGGCAGATTGAAACCCTGACCCTGGATCGGGAGGTCATGCACCTGCGCGATTCGCTGATCCCGCGCTATTCGGAACTCGTCTACTATGGATTCTGGTTCGCGCCGGAACGGGAATTTTTGCAGGCCGCGATTGAAGAAAGCCAGCGATATGTCACCGGAACGGTGCGGATCAAGCTCTACAAGGGAAATTTGATCGTTGCCGGACGCAAAAGCCCGGTCTCGCTTTATAATCCCCATGTGGCCACCATGGAAGCCGACCAGGGCGCTTACAACCAGGCCGATGCGACCGGTTTCATCCGGCTCAACGCGTTGCGGTTGCGGACGCGCGCGAATGTCCAAACTCGCAAGAAAAAGAAGTAAACGCCTATTGTGGGAATCACCGTTCTCAAGCACAACGTTCCTTGGGGGCCGTTCACGCGGGCGCAAATCCAGGAGGGACTCGCGCGCGGCGATTTCACCCTCCAATATCTCGCCTACGCGCCCGGTTTGAAAGAATGGCTGCCGCTTGGCGAAGTGCTCCATTTGACCGGGCGTGAATCGCTTTCCCCGCCGGCATCCGTGGCGTGCGATTTGCCGCCGGTTCCGTCATCTTCGGCCGGGTTGCCCGCGCCGCGAATCGTTCCGGTCCCGCCGGCGCCTGCCCTGCCTGTTCCGCCGCCCGTTTCCGAAGAAGCCAGGCGCCAGGCCATTCCTCCCGTCGCGCCGCCCCTCCCCCATCCTGAAATTCAGCTCCACAAGGCGCCATTTTTCCGGCGAGCCGCCGCTTTTGCGGCCGATTGCGCGGTCCTCTTCGTGCCGATTATTTTTCTCTTTGGACTGGGCGCCTTGACCGTCGAGCTGCAGGGATTGATCGAGCACACCGAGCCGGAATTGATGCGCCAGGAATGGCTCCTCCTCGAACGAAATTTCAAGCATCTTCTGTTTTTGGTGGCCATCGGCTTGGCTTGGCTCTATGCCGCCGGCATGGAAGCGTCTCCCTTGCAGGCAACCGTCGGTAAACGCTGGGTGGGACTCAAAGTCACCGATTTGGAGGGGCAACGAATCAGTTTCCTCCGCGCGACCGGGCGTCACCTCGGAAAATTTCTTTCCGCGCTCCCCTGTTTCCTCGGTTTCGTGGTGGCGCTCTTCAGTTCGCGTGGCTTGGCTCTGCATGATCGCATGGCGGGAACACGGGTTGTCCGAAAATGAGATAATGTTGGAATCGCCGATTCACGCCGGTTCGGTGTGACCTGCGCCTCCTTTTCCGATAGCCTTCAAGGCATGCCTGAGCAACCCGCGGAACTGTTGGATCAATTGCTGCTGGCTTTCCTCGCCATTTTGCCGGTGGTCAATCCGTTTGCAAAACCCCCCATTTTTCTTTCCATTACCGAAGGATTAACGCCCGAGGAGCGGAAGAGGCAGGCCTTTAAGGCCTGTGTCTATGCCTTTGTCATTTTGATCGTCTCACTGGCCTCCGGGACGCTTATTCTCGAATTTTTTTCCATTTCACTCCCCGCGTTGCAGATCGCCGGCGGGATGCTCATCGCCCGCACCGCCTTCGACATGCTGCGGCCCCAGCGGGAGCACCATCAAACCGAGGCCGAAGAAAAAGAATCGCGCGGCAAGGAAGACATCTCTTTTGTCCCCTTGGCCCTGCCGTTGCTCAGCGGACCTGGATCGATCGCCGTCATGATCAACCTTTCAACCCATACCGAACTTTGGGCCGATTGGCTCGTGATCGGCGTTGCTTCCCTCGGCGTCTGTGTGATTTCCTACGTTGTCTTGATCGAATCAGTGCGCTTGACCACTATTTTGGGCGTCAACGGTATGAACGCGCTGAGCAAACTCATGGGTTTCCTGTTGCTGAGTCTCGCCGTTCAATTCATCATCAACGGCGTATCAGCGGCGTTTACCACGCTGGCTCACAATCTCCATGCTTCCGTATGAACCGGGAGAGAGAGAGCTTTTTGCCATCAATAAGCTCTCAACTTGTTTTCGCGCGGAAAAAAAGCTTTAATCGGAAATGCCTCTCGATATCAAGGATCTGGTCACTTCCCGTCTGGGGGAAAATTATGAGCTGCATGATCTCTACCTCAACCGGACGCTGGTCAAGGTGCAGCGCACCATCGGTTTCGACATTGTTTATGCCCGCGCCGAGGGAGCCTACCTCTATGATATGGATGGGAGGGATTATCTCGATTTTCTCGCCGGCTTCGGTGTCTACAATATTGGGAGGAATCATCCGGCGGTGCAGCAGGCCATCCGTGACGTGCTCGATCTCAACCTGCCCAACATGGTGCAGCTCGATTCCGCTTTGCTGAGCGGCCTTCTGGCGGAGCGGCTGGTCAAACGGTTCGCGCAACAAGGCGCGCCTCATCTCGACGCCGTTTTTCTTTGTAACAGCGGTACCGAAGCGGTGGAGGGCGCGTTGAAATTTGCCAGGTGCGCCACGCGCCGGCCCCGTATTCTGTCGCTGAAGAATTCCTATCATGGCCTGAGCTACGGTTCGCTTTCGGTCACCGGCAATACCGCGTTTCATGAGGGCTTCGGCCCCTTCGTGCCCGGGTGCGAAACGGTCGCACTGGGCGACGCCGATGAACTCGAGCACGAACTGAAAAAAGGAGACGTTGCCGCCTTCATTGTTGAGTTGGTGCAAGGCAAGGGAGTCAAATTTCCCAGGGACGATTACTTCAACCGGGCCCAGGCGCTCTGCCGCAAATACGAAACACTTTTTATTTGCGATGAAGTGCAAACCGGCCTTGGCCGCACCGGCAAATGGTTCGCCTTCGAGCATTGGAATCTTGAGCCCGACATCGTTACCCTGGCCAAGACTCTCAGCGGCGGGTACGTTCCGGCCGCCGCCATCGTCACGCGGAGGGCGATTTATCAAAAAACGTTTTCCCGCATGGACCGGTGCATTGTCCATTCGACCACGTTTGGCCGCAATAATCTGGCTTGTGCCTGCGGCTTGGCCACCCTGACCGTTCTGGAGGACGAGGGGCTGATCGATAACACCGCCAAGATGGGCGCTTATCTCGAAAAAGGGCTGCTCGCCCTGCAGCACAAGCACGACATCATCAAGGAAGTGCGGGTGAAAGGACTGATGTGCGCGGTTGAGTTCGCCGAACCGGGCGGTCTCATGCCCAAGATGGGCTGGAAACTGGTCCACTCGCTCGATGCAAGCATGTTTCCGCAGTTGATCGTCACGCCCTTGCTGACCAAGCATCGCATCTTGACTCAAGTCGCCGCCAACAACGCCGATATCGTGAAGATTTTGCCGCCGCTCATTGCGCGCGAAAAGGAGATCGACCGTTTTGTCCAGGCGCTCGGCGAGGTCATCTCCGACCTCGGCAAATTTCCCGGGCCGGTCTGGGAAATGGGCCAGAATTTCATCAAAGCCATGCGCACGAGCGACCCGCGTGATCGTGAACTTGCGGCTGTGCCGTGAACTGACCGGTCTGGCCGAACGCGGCTTCGTTCAGGAAACGGCCTTCCATCCATAGGTCCTGTAATCGAACGCCACCGAACCGTCGGCGCCAAGATCGACCACCCCGAATCCTTCGGGGTAGCCGAGAAACGGCCCTTTCCAATAATTACCGCAGACCGCGCCACAAGTGATGAAATGAACGCCATTGAAATTGATTTTTTCGAGGTGATGCAGATGACCCGAGAGAACGGCGCGGACGTTATGACCTGGAAAATTATCGAAGAGCAGCCCGGCATTGGTGCAGATCAGGTCTTTGTCGCTCGGGATCTGAAAAGTAGCCGCGATGTGGGCGAGATAGAGGAGGCCAAGCGGCATGGCCGACATGGTGGGGATATGGGTGCAAATGATCGCCGGCATGGCGCGGTGGGCATCCAGATCCGCCTTGATGAAGGCGAGTTCATCGTCAAAGAGCTGGCCGATATAGGTGCGGTCGGGCTGCAGCGCGATGTCATCGAGCACGATGAAATGCCAGCCTTTCCAATTGAAACTGTAGAAAAGGTGGGGCAATTGAAAGCGCTCCCGGAAAAGGCCCTTGGCGTAATACCGGTCACTGGACGAAACCGCCGGGTTGCTGGTGCCGACGAGGTCGTGATTGCCAAAAGTCCAGCGCGCGGACAGGGAAGTGTGATTTTTCCAGATGGAGAGAAACCGATCGAGTTTTTGTTCCGCTTCGCGGATCGTCATGTCGCGCGCGCGGTTGACGAGATCGCCGCCGGCGAGAATGAATTCAGGCCGGGGAGTGAGCTTTTCGACCGCGTCGAGACACTGGGCGATGCCCGCTTCCGAACGGTAGTAAGCCTCCTTCATCAGGTGCAGATCGGTGACAAAGGCGAAACGGAAGGCGCCCGCCATTGTCGGCGGAGACAGTGGCGGCCTTTGCGCGGCGAACGCATCCAACCCGGTGGCGGCGAGAGCCCCCGCCCCGGCAAACTGGCGCAGGAAACGGCGCCGGGAATAGGATGGAGGGCCGTCGGCAGCGCTCACGGAAGTCACGAATGAGCGGCGAAACGGAGCATGGTCACATCGTCACCGATGAGATGTTTTTCCGCCGCCTCTTTATGCCATTGGAGCATAGCCTCCCACGGAGACCTGCCTTCCGCGCTCTTCTTTTCGAGCCAGGCGAAAAATTCATCGTAGGAACCGTGTCCGCCCTGGGAATCGGGCAATTCATAAATCCCGTCGGTGAACAGATAAAGCTCCGAGAAAGCCGGAAAGCCGATCGTAATTTCAGGCGCCTGAATTTCAGGCAAAACACCGAGGACGGAACCGCCGGGCGCGGTGCGAACGAGCCTGGGCTTGCCGTTTTCATGCGTCAGCAGGAGGGTGGGCGGATGACCCGCGTTGGCATAAGTGATTTGCCGCTTGGAACGCGAATAGACCCCATACCAGGCGGAAAAGAATTTACCCGCGTGATCCTTCATCTGAAAAGTGCGGTTGAGCCGGTCGATGACGGCGGAAGGCCGGGAGAAATCGACTTGCGCCATGCGATTGCGAAGCAATTCGAGAGCTGTCACCGCCAGCAGCGCGGAGCCAAGCCCATGACCGGTTACGTCGAGAATATAGATGGCGAGCAGATCCTCGTCGATCCGCCGATAGCCGAGACCGTCGCCGCCCAGATGGGTCGAGGGATGATATTGCCAGTCAAGGCTTTCCGCGCCGGTGAAAGGTGGCGGCAGCATCAGGCGCACATATTTGGCGGCATCGCCCATTTCGCGCGTTAATTCGGCCTGGACTTCGACCAGCTTTTGACGGGTATCAAGCAGTTCATTTTGCGACTGGATAATTTGGCCCAGGTTGATCTCCCGCTCGGCGATGGCGGCAAAAGCTGTTAACCGCACGATATCCTCGGCGGTAAAAGTGCGCGGTTGGGTGTCGACCAGGCAAAAGCTTCCGATCTTTTGTCCGCGCGGGCCAATAAGCGGCACGCCGGCGTAAAATCGCACGAAGGGTTCTCCGATGACCAGGGGATGATCACGGCCCAGCGGATGAAGATGGGTGTCCTCAATGACCAGCGGGTCGTCGCGATAAATCGTGTACTGGCAAAAGGAAGCGGAACGGCTGGTCTCCTTCAGGCAAAGACCATGAGCCGATTTGAACCACTGCCGCTCATGGTCGATAAGCGCGACATACGAGACCGGCACTTTGAAAAAATTGGAGGCCAGCCGCGTGATGCGATCGAATCGGTCCTCCGGCGGCGTGTCGAGCAGCGCCAGGGAGCGAAGCGACTCCAGGCGTGTGCCTTCGAGTTCGGGATCAAGAACAGGCAGGCTGGGCAATTCCAATGTGGTGGACATAATCATCTACCTTACCGCATTTGGAATGGCGAACAAGAGGGCGTATTTGAGATAAGCTCTAGTATCCTTTGACTAATTGCCAGAGAGTATAAAAGGCCGTTCCCGAAAGCAGGAAGTAACAAAACGCGACGCTGGGGTAATAAAGCGCGATAACCCAACTGCGTACGGGGCCCTGGACCAAAGTTGCCTGCGTCCGGATATGCCGCGCCAGCTCGCTCGCCATCCGGCGCCCCTCCTGGCCGACGCGGTGGAAGGCCAGATAAGCATGATATTTTCGCGCGTAGTAACGAACGCGCACACCGAGCGCCGGAATGGCATAGATTTTTCCGGCTTCATTCCACTCCGGAGTTAACCCCGCTTGGGTAAAAAATTCGCGGATGATCCTGTGAATATCGCCCTGGCCAATATTGAGGATACGCATGGTGAAGGGAAGACGGAAGAGGCGGGCAAGGAAATAGAGAATCACCAAACTTTCAAGAATATAAACGCCATAACCCATGCGGGTATACTGATGGTCCAGCCACCACCAATAAACGGTGAGGAAAAAACGGAGCGTTCCCTCGATGATTGCGAAGACGGTAAACCAGGCCAGCAGCCGTTCCACCCCCGACGGAACATAAACTTTGCGCCGTTTGGTGTGCGACGCTTTGCGCAAGGCCAGAATAGCGGCCAGCAGAGCGCCGAGGCCGGCCGCCGCCGCGCCGTAACGGGCGCTATATTTCATGACCGGATTTTGTTGCAACTGATAGAGGTGCGGATTGATCACTGACACGCGCGGGAAGTAACTGATTTTTTTCCCATGCCGGTCGTAATAGTCGTTGTGTGGAGACAATGCCGTGTCCGTCGCTGCCTTATAACAGAAAGTCGCATAGCCATGGATTACATTGTAGGTGGGTTTGTCATTGGCTGTGCGTAGATGCACGATGGTCGTATCCCCGTCTACTTCGATCCGGATGGCGGGCGCGCCATATTTGGCGTTGATGGCCGGACGGCCTTGGCCGTCGAAAAACTGCTGGCGCACTATGGTGTTGTGTTTGTCGTATTCCTGCCGGATCATCGCCGCGCCAAGATCGGCCACCACTTGCGGACCGCCGTCGTCGCCGAAATAGGCCATTTGGACCACACGGTTTTTGTCGTCGTACTGGTAGGTCACCTTCGCGTATCCCTCTTTTTGCAGGTTGCGCGGTTTGCCGTCCGGGCCAAAATATTCTTCGGATAAACGATTACCCCGTTCGTCGTATTGACAGCGACGTTCGTGGATCCCTTCATCGTTGTCGACGGTGGGCGCTCCGATTGTGTCGAAATAAGCTTCGTCCAGAAGCAGGCCGCGCTTGTCCCAGGTACGCTGGTATTGGTGCACTCCGGTGCTTTTTTCCGAGGCGGCCAGCGAGGAAGAATCGAAATAACTCTCAATGCTCTGGATGGAATCGGGAAAAATCGTGTAGGTGGTACGGGTCAGAGAAATGCCGTCGGCGTTATTGAGAGGGTTGCCGGAACTGTCGAAATTTCCATATTCGATCCGATGGCCCAGATTGTCATAGGCATAGTGAGTCTCAAAATAGCCGTCATTATCGATGATAAACGAGCCAAGCAGGCCGGTACGCCGTCCGACAACGATCCGGCCCGATGGGTCGAGCGTCCGAACGTAACGGATCACTCCGGCGCCGTCGCGTGTCTTGCCTCCGTTTTGATTCAGGTTTGTCACCTCCGCCGGATAACCGGCCGGATTAAGAGAAAGTTCTTCACCTTCGTTTCCATAGATGCTTTTGACCGGCTTGCCCCCGGCATCGCGATACCAGCGGCGTTCGATGCCGGGTTGGTATTCGAAGTCGATCCGCTCGACATTGAAAAGCGGATCGGGCAGGGGATCTCCCGCCCGAAGATACTCAATCTGCCGCAACTTCCCGTCCGGATTATAAAGGAAGCGATAACAATTGGCCTTGGCCGCATCCTCCTGGGTCAATTCGCCGGTTCCAATAATCTGGTAACGGGGATCGAGATCGATGGTGAAAAAATAACGGGATTGGTCCGGTAAGAACACAGGTGCCGGCGGTGGCGGATTATCCGCCGTCGCACGAATACCAAGCCCTGCCAGAACGAAACATAATAGGCCGGACACACGCACAAGGCGACGGCGGGATGATGACCGATCAGGATACAGAATCATGAGAAGTCCCCGGCAATTCCCCGGCCAAGACACGAATCTGATTTTCGTCAAGTTGTGGCCCGATAAAAACGAGTCCGGTTGTCAGATTTTCTCCGTTTTCAAGCGGCAAGACGAGCAATTCGGCTTGATCGCGCACCTGCTGAAACGTGTGAATCTTTTCCGGATCATCGGCGAAGCGGACGAAACCCTTGGCCCGGAAAACGGACGCGGGCAACGCGTCCAGAAAGCGTGCAAAACTGGTTCGCGGAACCGGAGCATGGAGAGGCAGAAAGAAAGTCGATGCCGCGTGAGCTGCGTGCCCGTGGTGATGATCAGCAGCAGAGTCGCTTTCATGCTCGTGATGGCAAGTTTCATGCGGATGATGCTCGTGCCGGTGAAGGTTTTTGTTCGGAGAGATGTCCGGGTGGGCATGATTTGCATCCGGGGCGCTCAGCAATTCCGGATCGATCTGCCCGTGTTGAGTCATGACGATCCGGGCCGAGGGATTAAAGCTCCGCAAGGCGATTTCCACCCTTTGGCGCGCCGGTTCATCGATTCGGTCGGTTTTGTTGAGCAGGATCAGATCGGCGTAACGGACTTGTTCCTCCTGTACGGCACGGCCTCGCCACGAGCAGGGAAAATCGGAGCCATCTATAACCAGAATCAGCCGCCGGACCACGGTGCTCTTTTGCAAAGCGGGCGCGCTCAGGTGATCGAGAACTTCTTCGGGATCGGCCAGACCCGAAGTCTCGATCCAGACCAAATCGATGTCCGGATTCTCCGCCAAAGCGAGCACTTGCTCCACCAGGTCCTCGAAACTCTGGCAGCAAACGCAGCCGCCCGTAATGCTGCGCAGTTCAATTTGCCGTCGTGCCAGCAGTGCCGCATCGACGTTCATTGCGCCGAAGTCGTTGATGACCACCGCCGTTCTTTTCAGCGGTGTGGTGGTGTGCGCCAGCCAGTGCCGGAGAGTGGAGGTTTTACCGCTGCCGAGAAAGCCGGCGAGGAGAATCAGAGGAAGGGGTTGAGTACGCATTGCCGTTCGATTGCCTTTTAGGCCGTTACATTTTACGGTAACCCGAATGTGCTGGCGATGGGCATTCTTTTTTTGGTTATTTCCATGGGTTTCCATCCTAACCGCTTCCCCCTTCCCCGACGAGGGGAGACTCGGTTTTGGCGCCAAACAAATGATAGTTTGCCTGGCGGACACCACGGTTTCTTTTGAGGGGACACTCCAGCTTTTCCATCGCGACGGCGCCGGTTCATGGCAACCCGACGGTCAACCATGGCCCGTTCTTTTCGGCAAAGGGGGGCTTGCTTGGGGCCGCGGTCTCAATCCCCCGCAGCCCGGTTTGCAAAAGGTCGGTGGCGATCATCGTAATCCCGCCGGCCTCTTTAAAATCGGTTTTATTCTCGGGTACGCGCCCAATTTGCCCGATGGCGCCAAGGGCTGGCCTTATCATCAAGTCACCGATCGTGATGCCTGGATCGATGATCCCGCCCTGGCCAGCCTTGGCTATAATCATCTCTATACTCTGCCGCCCGGCGCGCCTTATCCTCCCTGGTGGGAGAAGGAAAAACTCCACCTCGGCGATCCCGCCTATCAATGGCTTGTTCTCATTGAGCACAACTACGATCATTCCGATCCCACCGCCGGGAATGAGATTTTCTTTCATGTCCGCCGCGGCGATCGTTACCGCACCGCCGGTTGCACCACGATGAAGCTCGAAGATCTCGAACGGTTGGTTAAATGGCTCCAGCCGGGATCCAATGCCATGCTGGCCGAACTCAGCCGCGCCGATTACGCTCGCGTCTGGCAAGATTGGGGGTTGCCGCCGCCGCGGAAATAGGGATCTCACGCCTATTTTTCGGGCAAACTCTAATTTACATGCTGAACCGGTGACCGAGGTAAATTTCGCGCGCGATGGGATCGTTGAGAAGAAATTCGCGTGTTCCTTCCGAGAGCACGCGCCCTTCGTCGATGATGTAGGCGCGATCTACGACCGAAAGCGTTTCCCGCACATTGTGGTCGGTGATCAGCACGCCGAGGCCGCGCTCTTTCAAATGCAGAATGATCTCCTGGATATCATGCACGGCCATCGGATCGACGCCGCTAAAGGGCTCATCAAGCAGTAGTAAGCTCGGCGAAGTGACCAAGGCGCGCGCGATGGTGACGCGCCGTTTTTCGCCGCCCGAAAGCGTAATGGCCACATTTTCGCGCACATGTTCCAGTCCGAAATCCTTCAGCAGTTCATCGCACCGGATTTCCCGTTCGTCTTCGGTCATGGGCAGCGTTTCGAGAATGGCGAGCAGATTTTCCTCGACCGTGAGCTTGCGAAAGATCGATTCTTCCTGAGGCAGGTAACCGATTCCGCGCCGCGCCCGGCGGTACATCGGCATGTGGGTCACATCTTCGTCGCCCATGAAGACGTGGCCCAGCGTCGGCGGCACCAATCCTACAATCATATAAAACGTCGTGGTTTTGCCCGCGCCGTTTTTGCCCAGCAAACCGACCACCTCGCCCGCGCGCACGTGGATATCGACGCCATTTACCACCCGGCGTCCGCCATACTGCTTGACCAAACCCTGGGTTTGAATGAGCGGCACTCCATGATCAATCTGGCCGTTTTTGGGCGTGAGGAGTCTCGGCGTCAAAAGCGGTGGTCGGGAAGGTGCCGGCACGGTTTCGGAAGCGGCGGACGATGCGGAGACGGTGGCCGGGTCCCGCCGAGCCTCTGGCAGACGGCGAAAGAGGGAGAGAGCGGACGAAAGCATCAAGAATAGCGCGCGTTTCCCTCCAGTGAAGGCAGATTCTGGGGTGACGTGGTTGGTTTCAGCGACGGCAGGTGATGGCAAAAGCACTTTTTCGGCCACGGGATCAGGTGGTTTTTTTGTGGTATCCATTTCCGAAAGCGGTTCGATCACAGCCGGTTTTTCTTCGGTCAAAGCAGGCATGGGTACGGTATCGGAAATGGAGAATCTTTCGCCGGTGGAAGCAGGTTCCGGACCGGCGGGGACCGCCTTCATTTCGGGTATATAAAAGGGTTGGGAGTTCGGCTCGGAGAGCGGTGGCGTGGCCTGGCGGGATGGGGTCTCCCCTGGAGCTGTTTGCCCATTTTCTTTCCCCTCCGCCGGGGATGTGCGGTCAGCGAGCGCAGGCAACGCGCCATCGGTGGAAGCAGGACTTTTGGGCTGACCGGCGGCGGGAATTTCGTTTTCAGGAACCGTGGGCGGAGGATGGCGGTGAGACCGCTTGGAATCGGAAGTTGAACCGGGCTTGCTTTCGCCCATGAGCAATTCGGTCTGCTCCATTCCGGAAGGGCTTTCACTCCGGGTGGTTATGGACTTGGGCTTGGGAAGGCGGTGTTTCATGCCTCATTTAGCGTTGGAATCAGCCGGCGCCGAACCAGTGGGGCCGACGCCATTGCCCGACTGGAGAATAGTTTTGGTGGGGCCGTCGGTATAGAGCGATTGTTTGGTGCGGTAGATGATGATGGTGGGCGCGGAAATAATGTTGCCGTTGTCATTAATGACGGGGGAGTCGGTCAGGACAATTTTATCTTCATCGTGAAAATATTGGGCTTGTCCCGAGTGGGTGACTCTTCCCGGCTGGATGATGACGACGTCGCCCTTGGCTGTGATGATATCTACCTTGTTATCTTTGGTGAAATTGACTGTCATTTCCTGGCAGGTCATTTTGAAATTGGTTGCCGTCGTCACCACGTTGCCGGTAAAGACGGCGGTGTGGACATCCTGATCCATGTGAAGTTCATTTGAGGTGATGACCGTGCTGCCGGGCGGCGGCGTGGGGCCGCCTGGATTCTCGGTGGTATCGGCCAAGGGCATGTTTTGAGCCGGCACCGGCGTTATTCCCGCGGCCAGGGCGCAAAGCAAGAAAGATAGCCGGAGGATATTCATTGATTGCCCGGAATAGCCGGTGAAACGGAGCGACTGTTGGTGCCGTTGGAGAGGGCTCCCGGCGAATCGAGAAGCGAATCGTTGGACTGGAGGATGGGAGACGGCGCGGGCATGGAAGCCGGCGGGGGCTTGGCTGGAGCAACGGAGGCGCGTTGTCCGGATGCACCCAAGCCGGAGGTAGCGTCAAAGTTTTTCAGGATCACCCGGACGTTGTCCTGCAGGAGATATTGTTTCGACCTGAAGTCAAAATCGCACCGCTGGGCGGTCGCTTCCAAATCGGCACGCTCGATCCGCACGGTATTCCGGGTCCGCATGCGGCGATCGGTGGAATAGAGATCGGCCTTGGGCGAAGTCACAGTCGTGGTTACTTTGCCGTTTTCGTAAATCTCGATTTTCATATCGGTTACTTCCGCGCGGTTAAGCGAGACTCCCGTGGCCTCCGTGGCGGTAAGCTTGCGCGTGAGCTGGCCTTTTTCGTAGTAGGGGAATTCAAAATTTTTGTAGCTCTGGCCGTAGGGAATTTGCGGAAGACTTCCGCCGCCGGGGGTATTTTGCGCCAAGGCGGCGCCGAGTATGAAAAGACAAGCGGATAGGCTAAGAACGAGCGGCCTCATGGATATTTAGTAAAGTTCGCAGCAGGGACTCCATCTGCGCAAGAGGAATCATGTTTGCTCCGTCCGAGGGCGCTTGGTCCGGCTTGGGATGTGTTTCGATAAACAAGCCATCGATTCCCACCGCCACGGCGGCCCGGGCCAGCGCCGGCGCCAGACTCCGGTCTCCACCCGTGTTCGTGCCATTTCCACCGGGCCGTTGTACCGAATGCGTTGCGTCAAAAATCACCCGGTGTCCAGATCGCCGCATGATTGCGAGACCCCGCATATCGACGACCAAGTTGTGATAGCCAAAGGTGGTGCCCCTTTCGGTGATAAAGTAATCGGCGCAGCCGCCTGCGCGCAATTTCGCTGCGATGTTGCCGACATCTTCGGGAGCGAGGAATTGTCCTTTTTTCACGTTCACGGTCCGCCCGCTGGCCGCGGCGGCCAGCAAGAGATCGGTTTGACGGCAAAGAAACGCGGGGATCTGCAGGACGTCGATCACTTTGGCGGCTGTTTTGGCCTGGGCTGCATCGTGGATGTCGGTCAGCACCGGGCAGCCGAATTTCTTTTTCACGGCCGCCATGATTTTGAGTCCCCGCGTTAGGCCGGGCCCGCGAAAAGATGTCCCGCTGGTCCGGTTTGCTTTGTCGAAAGAAGCCTTGAAAATGAACCGCAAATCGAGCTCCGCCGCCAATGCAACCAAGTGCCGGGCGATGGAAAACGTGAGCGCTTCCGATTCCAGCACGCATGGGCCCGCGATCAACAAAAGGCGGGAAGGCGAGGATAGGCGCGGGCGCGGTTGTTTCACAGGCAAGGATAAAGGCTATCGCAACCCTCCGCTGGAAGCGAACCGCTTTTACATTTCAATTCGGTCATTGTCTCCGGCCCCACCGGTAAAAGACGGCGCCTCTATTTTTCCTGGTTTGCCACCGCTGCCTTCACCAACCCGCTGAAAAGCGGATGAGGCTGGTTGGGTTTGGAATGAAATTCGGGGTGGAACTGGCAGGCGGCAAACCAGGGATGATCGGCGAGTTCGATCAATTCGACGAGTTTGCCATCCGGGGTCATCCCGGCGATGACCAGCCCGTGGGCCTCCATTTTTTCACGGTAAAGATTGTTGAATTCGTAGCGATGCCGGTGCCGTTCGAGGGTCCGGTCGGTCCCGTAAGCCTGTTGGATTTTGGTTCCCGGCACGAGGTGGCAGACCGACGCGCCCAACCGCATGGTCCCGCCCAGTTTCACGACCTGTTTCTGTTCATCGAGCATCGAAATGACCGGGTCGGGCGTTTCCGTATTGAACTCCGTGCTGTGGGCGTGGGTTAGTCCCAGCACATCGCGGGCAAAATCGACCACCGCGATTTGCATGCCGAGACAAAGCCCCAGATAGGGAATTTTTTGCATCCGGGCAAACCGGGCGGCAAGAATTTTGCCTTCCACCCCCCGCACGCCGAATCCGCCCGGAACAATAATGCCGTCGAGGCCCGTCAAGAACTTGGCTGCTCCCATTTCTTCGATATCCTCGGCGTCGATCGTCACCAATTGGATGCCCGCATCGGCGGCGGCCCCGGCGTGAGTTAACGCCTCGTAAATGCTTTTGTAGGCGTCTTGGGTTTCAAGGTATTTACCCACGATGCCGATTTTGATCCGGTGTTTCGGGATAATGATCCGGTCGACGAAACTCCGCCAAGCCGTCATATCGGCGGGTGGAAGATCAAGCTTGAAATGTTTGATCGCCAATTCGTCGAGTTTTTCCCGCTGAAGCATCAGCGGCACTTCGTAGATCGTATTGGTTACGTCCTTTTCTTCGATGACCGCCTCAGGCGTCACGTTGCAGAACATGGAAAGTTTCAGCCGCAACTCCCGGTCGATGGAATGCTCGGAGCGGCAAATCAGCACGTGAGGCTGAATGCCGATCTCGCGCAGTTTTGCCACGCTTTGCTGGGTCGGTTTGGATTTTAGCTCTCCCGCCGCTTTGATAAACGGTACCAGTGTCACGTGAATGAAAAGGGTGTTGTCCTGGCCCACTTCGAGCGCGAATTGACGGATGGCCTCGAGGAAGGGCAGGCCCTCGATGTCGCCGGTCGTGCCGCCGATCTCGGTGATGACCACGTCACAGTCCTGGAACTGACCGACCTGGCGGATGCGCTGCTTGATTTCGTCCGTTACGTGTGGAATCACCTGCACGGTTTTGCCGAGGTAATCGCCGCGCCGTTCCTTGGCCAGCACTGCCTCGTAAATCTGGCCCGTGGTCAGGTTGTTTTTGCGGGTCAGCTTGGCGGAGGTAAAACGCTCGTAATGGCCCAGGTCGAGATCGGTCTCGGCGCCGTCTTCCAGCACATAAACTTCGCCATGCTGGTAGGGGCTCATCGTTCCCGGATCGACATTAAGATAGGGATCGAACTTTTGCAGCACGACTTTCAGCCCCCGATGTTCCAGGAGGGTGCCGAGGGCGGCGGCGGTGAGGCCCTTGCCGAGAGAACTGACCACACCTCCGGTGACAAAAATATATTTCATCTTTTTTTGCTCCGTGTTTTCCGAACCGGCCGCGTCTTGAGCTGTCGGCGCAACGCCGCTTCCACCCGCGCCAAATCTGCGGGCGTATCGACGCCGAGACAACGATATTTCGTTTCAATCAGTTGAATGACCAGTCCGTTTTCCAGAGCCCGGAGTTGTTCCAGGCTCTCCGCCAATTCCAGCGGACTTGGTTTCAACGCCACGAAAGTCGCCAGGGCCCGCATCCGAAAAGCGTAAATTCCAACGTGACGCAGAAGGCGCGCTTCCGGATTGAAGGTCCGCAAAAACGGCAGCGGCGACCGCGAGAAATAAAGCGCTTCGTGGTGCCGGTTGCACACCACCTTGACCACTTCCGGACTGAGCCATTCCTCGCGCGACTCGATCCGGTGTCCCAGCGTTCCAATGGGGATGCGCGGACTTTCCATCATCGCGCGGATCAAATCATCCACCGCGGCGGCGGACAAGAGCGGTTCGTCGCCCTGGACATTCACGTAAAGCTGCGCCGAAATTTTATCCGCCACTTCCGCCATCCGGTCGGTTCCCGAACGATGCGATTTTTTTGTTATAACGACATCAGCTCCAAATTTCGCCGCCGTGTCGGCGATCCGCTCATCGTCGGTCGCCACGACGACCTGCTCGCTCAGCCGGCTCCGGCACGCCGCTTCCCAGACCCACTGGATCAGAGGACGGCCTTGGATGCGGGCCAGGCTTTTGCCGGGAAAACGGGTCGCGCCGTAACGAGCGGGGATAACGATTAAAGCTTTCATTCAAGTTCGTGGGTTTTGGGCAGATGGACCGCCGAAGAGACCTGCAGAATCCATTGGGTGGCGTCCATCAGGTCGCCGGCAAGGTAATGGGCCATTTGCTGGGCTTGCAAATCTTCTTGCGTCGTTTCGTGGTGGCGGCTCGATTTCGGATGCATCAGCAGCACTGTGCGGCAACCCGCGTTAAGGCCACATTCGATGTCGGAGAGCCGGTCTCCGACGAAGAACGACCCGGCTAGGTCGAGTCCGTGCATCTCCGCCGCCTTGAAAAGGAGTTCCGGTGATGGCTTGCGGTCGGTCGCCTTGGGATCGTCGGGCGTCGCGAACGAGTGGTAAAACGCGCGGATGTAGTCACCGCCAAGTTGCCGCTCCAATTCCACGTTGACCGCGAAGACTTGGTTGCGGGTGATTAGTTTGCGCCCGACGCCCGATTGGTTGCTGACCACGAAAAGCCAGAATTCCGACTGATGCAGCTTGAATAGCGCTTCCGAGGCTTCCGGGAAAATCTCCACCTTCGATGGATCGCCCAAATAAGGCACGTTCACCATCAGCGTGTCATCCCGGTCGAAAAAGACGGCCCGGCGCTTCATGCCGAGCCTCCGCTTTTGGAAAACATCTCGCGCAACTCCTCCGTGGTTAGCGTCGCCGTTCCCAGCTTGCCGACGACCACGCCGGCGGCGTGGTTGGCAATCTCCGCCGATTCCACCCCGTTGGCGCCCGCGGCCAGCGCCAGCGTGAACGCCGCAATGGCGGTGTCGCCCGCGCCTGAGACATCGAAGACATCCTGGGCGCGAGTCGGAGTGCGGTACGGCTTGCCGCCCTGTTCGAGCAGCAGCATCCCGGCCTCTCCCAGCGTGATCAACAGATAAAGGATGGCATGCCGCTTTTGCAGGATCGACGCGGCATTCAGAATGCTTTCTTCGTTCTGATCGTAGGGTAAACCTGCGGCGAGGAACGCTTCGCGCCGGTTCGGTTTCAACACGGTCGCGCCGGACCATTTACACGGATTGTTGGGATTCGGATCGATGGCGACAATTTTTCCCTGGGTATTGGCTTCCCCGATGACCAGAGAGACCAATTCCTGGGTGATGAGACCTTTGGCGTAATCTTCGATGATGACCGCGTTGTGATGCCGGATTTCTTCCTTCAACCGGCCGAAAAGCCACTGCTGACTTTCCTCGTCAAGGGGCGCGCGCGATTCATCGTCCACCCGCACGATCTGTTGCTGATCCTCGATATCGAGGTGGTCGTGCAACTGCCGCGTGATGGCGCAGACACGTGTCTTGTGGGTGGTGGGGCGGAGGGGCGTCGCCCGCAGGTTTCCGGTGGCGATTCCTTCCCGTTCCAGCAAATCGACCAACTGCCGCCCCGGCTCGTCGTCACCGCGGACTCCGGCAATGCTCACCCGTGCGCCGAGGCTGGCCAAATTTCGCGCCACGTTGGCCGCCCCGCCGGGAAAGGCGGCCCGGCGCTGCACCTCAACCACCGGCACGGGGGCTTCGGGCGAAATGCGGGTTACCTTGCCCCAAAGAAATTCGTCCAGCATCACGTCGCCGACGACAAGAATCCGGTTCTTTTGGAAAGCACCCAAAATATCGCCCAGCCTTGCCGGTGAAAAACGCATGGATGAGTAAAAAAGCTTCCGCGCAAAAGTAAAGCCGAATCCGCTTGGACGTTACGCGCTTAGCTTTTTCAACAGAATCTCCCCCACCAATTGCGGGTTTGCGGTTCCTTTGCTCAGCTTCATCACCTGGCCTTTGAGTGCGTTGACGGCGTTTTGTTTGCCCGCTTTGAAATCGGCTACGCTCTTGGGGTTGGCGGCGATGGCTTGGTCGCAGAAGGCTTCAAGCTGCGCCACATCGCTCACCTGTTCCAGGCCCAATTCCTTGACCAGTTGCGTGGGCGATTTGCCGGCGGTCACCATTTGCGCGAAGACTTCCTTGGCCTGCCGGCTGTTGATTTTACCCGAGACAGAAAGCTCGGCCAGCTCGGTGAAATAGAAGGCAGGCGCTTTTGGGCGTATCTCTTCGGCCTGGGCGATGGCCAGGTAATCGTTGAGCAGGAAATTGGCGATGGCGGGGCCGTTGGCCGGTTTCGGTTTGGCCGCTTTCTCAAAATAATCGGCCAGAGGAGCATCCGCCGCCAATACGCCCGCCTGATAGGCAGTCAGGCTGTACTCCAATGCCAGGCGCAACTTCTTGGCCGCCGGCAATTCCGGCATCCGCGACTGCGCCTCTTCGTAAAGGCCCTCATCGGTGCGCACCGGATGGATGTCGGGATCGGGGAAGTAACGGTAATCATGCGCCTGTTCCTTCGTCCGCATCAGCGTCGTTTCGCCTTTGTCGTCGTCCCAGCGGCGCGTCTGCTGTTCGATCTTGCCTCCCGAGGCGACGACGTCGATCTGCCGCGCGATTTCATACTTCAGCGCCCGCCGCACGCCACTGATGCTGTTGAGGTTTTTCAGTTCGCATTTCGTGCCAAATTCCTTCTGCCCGCGCGGGCGGACCGAAACGTTCACGTCGCAACGCATTTGCCCTTTCTCCATATCGGCATCGCTGACATCACCGTAAATCAGAATCTGCTTCAGCGACGAGAGATAAGCGAACGCCTCTTCGGGTGACGACATATCGGCTTCGCTGACGATTTCCATCAGCGGCGTGCCCGCCCGGTTGAAATCGATCCCGCTCGTGCCGTCTTCAAAGTGGAACGACTTGGCCACGTCCTCCTCCAGATGGATGCGCACCAGCCGGACCGCCTTGTCCGCGGACGTTGCGGGATCTTTTTGCGCGTCTTTGGGATAGGCCATTAAGTCGAGCCGGACCGTGCCGCCTCGGCAAAGCGGCTCGTCATACTGCGAAATCTGGTAATTCTTCGGCATGTCGGGATAGAAATAATTTTTCCGGTCGAACTTGCAGCGCGTGGCGATTTGGCAACCCAGCATCTCGCCGGTCAGGATTGTTTTGATAATCGCCTCCTCGTTCGGCACCGGCAGCACGCCGGGCAGGCCGAGGCAAACCGGGCAAACATGCGAGTTGACCGCTCCGCCGAATTCGATTTTGCAGCAGCAAAACATTTTTGATTTCGTCTTAAGCTGGACGTGGACTTCCAGTCCGATGACGGCCTCGTAGTCGGCGGCGGTGAGAGA
>DATJMI010000087.1:0-11366 GCA_035508775.1 Methylacidiphilales bacterium | reverse complement strand
GCCATGGACCACTTGCCAATCGTATGCAGCAGTTGCCCGATCTTGAAATTGAGCGTTTTCGAGCGGGACCCTGTGACGAAAAAAGTGAGCGAGGCTTTGGTAAGAGGCGTCACCATGCTAAAGAGCAGAAGAAATCCGCCCACGACCCAATGACCGGTCGTAAGCAGTTCCCAAATGATGGCGGCGATTCCCCGCACTTGATGCTGCAATACGAATTCCAGTTTGCCCGATTCCATGGGAATGCTCGGGGCTGTCCAAATCACCATGGCGGGCGCGAGGATGCCGATGAAAAAGAAGATGACGGAGACGGTAGTCAACGAGAAGAGGACGGAACGCGCGGTGAGACTGCGTTGAAAGGCAATCACCATAACGACGTAAAACAGGCTGAGATTTAATAAAAACCAGGACCACCATGCCGCTACGGATGATTCCTGCCTGACGGTTTTCAGATCCTGCGTTAAGTCCGCACTAAGAGCCTTGGTCGATTCCTCGTGGGAAGGAAGCTCAAGCTCGTGCTTGATGGGCGAGGAGAAGAGCATTCCGAGGAAGGGATGCTCCTTGGCATAGCGATCGATGGCCAGCGAGCCCTCATTTTTCATGCTGTAGGTGCTAAGAATTTGTTCAATGGCATTGGTCGACGCTTCGGTGCGGATGACAATATTCCAAGCGGACAAGATCGCCCCGACCGCGTAAAGGACGGTAAGCAAGATAATTACCTTTTCTCGGGGGAACAAAGGAGAGAATGACAAGGCGGGAAGGCCGAAGAATCCCGGCCCGGTTCAATGGAATCAGTTACTTTTTGTGTTCAGCAGCTTTTCCAGCAGCTGCGCCGGTTCCGCCACCGATTACGGCGCCTGCGGCCGCACCCGCTACACCTCCAACGGGACCTCCAAGCGCAGCACCGGCGGCGCCACCGGTGACAGCGCCGACAACGGCCCCAGCGGTCATGCCGGCCACATCATCACGCAGATTGCGCGAACCATTCGGATTATATTCGGCATTGAAACGGTCGAATACGTCGATGATGTCGGCGGCGTTAGTGACGTCGTAAACAACGACCAAAATCTTACCTGCACGGATCGCCTTATCGTAGTACTCGGCCTGGGATTCGGCAAAACCACGCTCCGACAGCATATCGGAATAGGCGCTCTTCGCTTGCTTTTCGTTCAATTGAACGATTGTTTGAATGTCGTTTGGGGAAACACCCATCTCCAGAAAGGCCTCGACAGCCTTGTCTGCGTTTTCGCGAATCGAGAATGTCCCACCGATAATCTGGTCATGAGATGTTTTATGAATAGTTTGAGGCATATGCTTCTTTCGTTTGTTTTGTTTACTGAGAATTAAAAGTAATCCCAATCTCCAAAAAAGGAATCAATCCAGATGGGGAACCTGTCTACGAATTAAAGATGTCAAAAAATATTTAATCATTGTCCCCAGCAAACCAACGATTCCGATAATCTCGAGGCTTAAGGCGGGCACCATTGCTTGACCGATCGCAGAAATGATTTTTAGAGGAAAATGCACGTGACGTGAGCCTTGCAATGGGCGTGCCATATCCAACCTAATCCTGATGCAATTACTATAACAGTGACTTATATCTTTTTCAGAGAAAAAAAATCATCCTACACTCGTCAATTGCGATATTCGCGAGAATCAATTCGCACATTGCCTAATAATAGAGGATTCCCTGGCAGTATCCTACCATTTGTGGATCCATTCCATGGGCCGATACCAAGGGTAACGTCACCAATTAGATATCACTGCCAGCGTGATGAAACGGCAATTGGGATAAAGAGGGCATTTGCAAAACGCGATAGATCAACATGCATTCAGGTATTTAGCATGGCCCCATTAAATTATATAAATCGTAACTGCCAATAACCATAATCCATTAGAACTTAAGGCGTTTATGGCATCGCATTTGCAGAGCCCAATCCATCGCCAAACCCAAATCAATAGGGTAACAAACGCACCAGCATGAAAACATTCCATCATCAAAAATCAATCAGTGGAAAAGTCTCCCTGCTTTTACTCTGGTTGATCGGAATTCCCATTCCAATCCTCGTCATCATCTTTTTGCTTCGCGGTTGCTCGTGAGCAGACGTAGCACATCAAAAATAACCAAGGAATCACATGAAACTTGCTGGAACTATTCTCATCATCATCGGCGTATTAGCCCTCGTCTATCAGGGGTTCAGCTACACCGACACGAAAAAGGATGCCCAACTCGGTCCCATCGAAATCCAGCATCAGGAGACCCATACAGTGCCCCTGCCTCCAATTATCGGCACGGTTTGCATTGTGGGTGGAGTCATTGCGGTCGGTCTGGGCACACACGGCAAAATATAATCGCATGAAACCATCAACTAGAAACAATAGCGCGCGCGAAGTTCAGCAAGACGTTGAAGCCTATCTGCTTCGTCGCGGCGAAGCGACAATGCAAGACATTAACGAGCTGTATCCAGAATATTCGATCACCGACATTCGCCTTGCTCTAGTGTTTTTGGAGAGAGCAGGCAAAGCCCAACAAAATAGAATTTCCAGCGATAAAACTATCTGGGTTTGCTTAACTCTAAATAAGCATCCGGTTAAGGCAATGCCGGAGTGGGCATAACATCCGTGATTCTGGGGTTTGCCGAAAATATAATCTTCTATGTCTCATATTCTAAAATCTGTTGCCGGCCTGATCCTGGTTTTCAGCGTTGTATCGTGTGCATCGGTAAGTGTGAATACACATACTGAGCAGGCCACACCGAAGATGCCGCATAAAGTGTACGTTGGCCTGTTCGATGCATCTCACGCCAAGTTCAAGGTGGATCGAGAAGGTCCGGAACTTGTCGAATTTAAGCAAAATCTTCAGGGCATGCTGCAGAGAGGTATGACAACAGACTTAAACCGCCGCTTGATTCCCGCTGTTGCCACCATCGACAAGCCACATGGTTTCCGGCATGAAAACGCCTGGCTCATTCGGGGCGAATTCACGACGGTCAATCAGGGAAGCCGGTTGCTTCGCGGGGCAATTGGTTTTGGAGCGGGAGGCACCAAATTGGAAACCACGGTCTACGTGTATGACTTGAATCAGGGTTCTGAGGTTCCTTTTCTCACTTTTTCAACAACAGGCGGCAGTGGCGCGGAGCCGGGAGCCGTTACGGCGATCGCGACCGATCCCGTAGAAATAGCCGTCCAGATGGCGGCTGGAGGGGCTGGTGGCATTGCTCATGGCCTCACGGAAGATACGGCGCGTACCGCCAGAGAGATTACCGCGGAACTTTCCGATTACATGTACCGAAGCGGCTGGATTTCCAAAGATAAGTGGATCCAGCCCAAAAAACTGGATCCGTAGCTGTTGAATCGATCCTCGTGATTAATTTTTCAGCTGATCGGGCGTTCTCGATGCAATTGGATATTATCATGAATTTGTCTCGCCTTGCGGAGCTGCACCGCCGCGGCATGAAGTTCATCCTCGACATCGTTTGCAACCATAGCTCGCCGGTAACGACCAAGGGCAAGGGCAAGCTGTACGACGATGGAAAATTCATCGCCGATTTCGATAACAACAAGAACAACTGGTACTACCACTATGGCGACGTCAAGGATTGGAACGCCCAGTGGCAGATCCAGAACGCCGAGCTATGTGGTCTCGCCACCTTCAACGAAAACAATCTGGAATACCGCCGCCATATTATCGGTGCGATCAAAGTGTGGCTTGATAAGGGAGTCGATGCGCTGCGCATTGACACAGTCAAACATATACCGAATTGGTTTGGCAGGAGTTCACCGGCGAGATGAATGCAACCTACTTCCTTAAAAACCGTTGCAGTTTTCTGGGTTTTTGACAATTCAAACATTTGTTTTAAGCTTTTGTTTGAGATGAAACAAAGGACTTCACCCCCCGGCGAAACCCGTGAACGGATCGTCCGCGCAGCAGGCGAGGTTTTCGGCCGCCACGGCTTCGATGGCACCACCATCCGGCAGATCACCCGCCGCGCCGGAGTCAACGTCGCGGCGGTGAACTACCATTTCCGCGACAAAGGAGAGCTCTACATGCGCGTGTTGCGCGAGGCCAAATGCCTGGCAAGCGATCTTGCGTTTACCGAGTTCCGCGGCACGCCCGAGGAGCAATTGCGCAGCTTCGTCTTCACATTCGTGCGGCGATTGCTCGATCCCAATCGCCCGACGTGGCATGTACAGGTCATCACGCAGGAAATGATGCGCCCGACACCTGCGCTCGATCTCCTCGTGCGCGAAATGACCGAACCGATTTTCCGTCAGGTACGCAAGCTGATCGGCGCAGTGGCCGGGAGGAAACTCCCCGGCTCGAAGCTCGACATGCTCGCCTCGAGTGTTCTCGGCCAGTGCCTCTTTTATGTCCGCAGCCGACCGATGATCGAACGCCTCGCTCCCGAGCTAAGTCGCGGGCCGGACCGCATCGAGCGGATCGCCGGGCACATCGTCACTTTCTCTCTCGCAGCCCTGTGGCATCTTTATAAAAGGCCTTCCGCCCGCAATGGGAAGACCTCCAAGCGCGGCCGCGTTCCGGCCCTGTACACCTCATGACCACGCCCAATCCCAGCGCGCCCGAATTCACGGAGGGCTACAAAGCCGGCTTTCACGAGGGGGTGGAACAGGCCCGTGAAGAATTCAAGAAAAAAACAGAGGAGACGAAGCAAGCAGAGAAGCCGGAAGAAAAAAATTCGACCTCGGTCCGGCAGAAAATCGGAGCGCTGTTTCACAACCGCGCTTTCCAGATCGCCGCGGCGGCCGTAACGCTGCTGATGATCGGTTATTTCCTATACGAGGCGACCATTCATGAATCGACCGACGACGCTTACACCACGGGCCATGTCCACGACATCGCCGCCCGCGTCTCGGGTACTGTGCTGAAGGTGAATGTCGACGACAACGAGCGGGTGAAACAGGGCGAGGTGTTGGTCGTGCTGGATCCGACCGATTTCGAGGTGCAGGTGACGCAGGCCGAGGCCAACTACGCGAAGGCCAGGGCCGATGACGAGCGAGCGCGGAAGCTGCAGGGCAACGGCGCCATCTCGCAGCAGGACTACGACCAGTTCAATGCCGCGTTGCAGATCACGGCGGCGCAACTCAAGGACGCGCAGGACCAGCTCGCCTACACCACAATCGTGGCGCCAGCCGACGGCCGGATCGGCCACAAGTCTGTGGAGACGGGTGAGCGCGTGACGGCGGGGTCAGCACTGATGGCAGTGGTCGAGGACGTGTGGGTCGTGGCCAATTTTAAGGAGACGCAGCTCGGCAAGATGCGCGTCGGGCAGGGTGCGACGATCAACATCGACGCGATTCCCGGCAAAACTTTTCGCGGGTTCGTCGATAGCTGGTCGCCAGGTTCCGGCTCGGTTTTCGCATTGCTGCCGCCGGACAACGCCACAGGAAATTTCACCAAGATTGTCCAGCG
This sequence comes from Methylacidiphilales bacterium, assembly GCA_035508775.1. Classification (GTDB taxonomy): domain Bacteria; phylum Verrucomicrobiota; class Verrucomicrobiia; order Methylacidiphilales; family UBA1321; genus JABDGH01. The sequence goes on along the minus strand of DATJMI010000087.1, from coordinate 5,938 downwards.
TGTGCCAGTGAAAATCCGATTCGACCAGGGCTCGATCCGGGGATACGAGCAGCGGATCGTGCCGGGGCTTTCCTGCGAGCCGGAAGTGCTGTTGCGCGGCGGAGAGGTGAACCGCTCTTCGCCGGTCAACCCGCAATCCGAATCGATTCCGCCCGACGCCGGACGCTAGAACTTTCATCAAAGTAGCCATGAAAAAGGTCACCTGTCGGCAATGGTTGGCGGTCATGGGCGCGATGTTGGGCGCGTTCATGGCGGTGCTCGACATCCAGATCACCAACTCGTCGCTCAACGACATTGCGGGCGCGCTGGGCTGCTCGCTGGATGAAGGCTCGTGGATTTCCACCTCGTACCTCGTGGCCGAAATTGTGGTCATTGGCACGACGGGCTTTCTTGCGCGCGTCTTTTCGATCAAACGGTACCTGCTCTTCAGCGTGGTCACGTTCGTTATCTTCTCGATGTTCTGCGCCTTCGCGCAAAATTTGAACATGATGATCATTGGCCGCGCGCTGCAGGGATTGACGGGCGGCGCGCTCATTCCGCTGGCGATGACAGTCAACATCCTGATCCTGCCGCCGAACGTGCGGCCGATGGGCAACGCCATCTTCGCAATGACGGCCACGTTCGCACCCGCGATCGGGCCGACCATCGGCGGGTGGCTGACCGACAACTACGGTTGGCAGTGGATTTTCTTCATCAATATTTTTCCCGGTATGCTGATGTTCTTCCTGCTCTTCAACTACCTGGAGTGCGACGAGCGACATCCGGAATTACTGGCGGAAGGCGATTACATCGGCATCTTCTGCATGGCCCTCGGCCTGGGTTCACTCGAGTACGTGCTGGAGGAAGGCGAGCGCAAGGACTGGTTCGGCAACCCGCTGATCCGGAACTTTGCGATCGTGGCGGCGATTTTCATTACGCTGTTTCTCATCCGCGAGTTCACGGCGAAAAAGCCATTTGTCAACCTGCGCGTTTTTCGTTATCGGCGCTTCACCCTTTCCACGCTAATCTTAGCCGCGCTTGGGCTGGCGCTCTACGGCACGGTCTATCTCATCCCGGTCTACTTGGCGCAAATCCAGGGCTACAGCCCGTTCCAGATCGGCCTGACGCTGATGTGGGTGGGATTGCCCCAACTCATTATCCTTCCCTTCGTGCCGAAGCTGATGAGAATTATCGACCCACGTGTCGTGGCTGGCATCGGCCTGGCGTTATTTGGCGGCAGTTGTTTTATCGACGGATTTTTGTCGCCGGACTTCGCGATGGACCAGTTCCGCTTCTCGAACATCATCCGAGCGTTGGGTCAACCGCTGATTTTCGTACCGTTGCTGAGCATGTCGACCGAAGGAATTCCACGCAGCGAAGCGGGCTCGGCCTCGGCCGTGTTCAATATGTCGCGCAACATCGGCGGCTCGATCGGCATCGCGATGCTTTCGACAATCGTAACGCAGCGCGAGCATTTGCATTCGGTCCATCTCGGCGAATTTGTTACCACCTATACACCAGCCGTGCAGGCGCGGCTTGATCTTCTACGGCTGCTTTTCGAATCAAAGGGCATTGATGCCGGCACGGCCAATGGCTATGCGCTCGCAGCGTTAAACCACTCGGTGCAAAGCAATGCCTACATTATGGCTTACAGCGATGCATTTCTTGTCATCGGCGCGGCGCTGGTGCTGGCTATTGGCGGCCTCTTTTTCATGCCGAAATCGCTCTCGAGTGGGGCGATACCGATGGAACATTAGTTATTAATACCAAGCTAATGTGAGATGGCGAGCAGGATAGAAGACACGTCACAGGCGGCGCTGGGAATCGAGAAAGTCCACGCCACCGCCCAGGTCAATGAAGAAACTCTCCGGGAAGAAGCGGCAGTTCTTCCGCATCGGTGTCTTCATCCGGCAGATGGGGCGGCAATAGATTCGGGTGGTCTTACAGCGACGAAGAAGCGCCCATCATGGATCAACATCGCTTGGTAACATTGATCAGGGTTTAGAGACACAACTCCATCCTATGTCCATCCGGCATGAATTACTCGCCGTTTTCGGAAGTCGAATTAGAGGGAATAAATCGAGGCCGATAGCCAGCAGAATAAACTTCGCCACCGGCGCGGCCACCAGCAGGATCACCAGCAAAGTCGCCGCATGAATCATCCCGGCGACAGGCGACCCCGCTCCGTTGCGAATGTTTGTCGCGGTGCGCGCAATTGCTCCCGTCGCCGGAATACCGCCGAAAAAAGGACTTGCTATATTGGCGATGCCTTGGGCGATAAGCTCCTGGTTTGAGTCATGCCGGTCGTCAACCATCCCATCGGCCATCACCTCCGAGAGGAGCGATTCGATGGCGGCCAGCAACGCAATCGTTGTCGCCGACCGTATCAGGTTTCCGATCTGGTTCCAGGCAAAGGCAGGAAATTGAAACGGCGGCAATCCCCGGGGAATGTCTCCGAAGCGAGTTCCGATTGTCTCCACTGGCAACCGGAAAATCGTCATCGCCAGCGTGCCCAAAATGACCGCCACAATGGAACCCTGCACAAACTTGCCCCCAGGCGGCCGGCCAGAAAACAAGGAGCAGCAGAGAGCAGACGGCCACCGCCAGCGTCATCGGGCTTAAGATTGGCAGGCTTCCGAAAAGCGCCGCCATTTTGGCCATAAACTCGGAGGGTACCGGGTCCAGTTTTAATCCGAAAAAATCTTTGATCTGCGTCGTGAAGATAAGAATCGCAATCCCATTGATGAACCCCAGTGTCACCGGCAAGGGAATGAATTTGATCACCGTTCCCAGCCGGGCCGCACCCATGATGAGCAGGATGATCCCGGCCATTACCATACAGACGAGCAGATTTGCCAGGCTGTAATGGGCAACGATGCCGTAGACAATGACGACAAAGGCCCCGCCGGCCCGCCGATCTGCAAAATGCTGTCAAAATTAAGCTGGTTTTTGCCAAGATCAGTGAAGTCGTTTTTTTCCCTTTGTTCTACCGTTCGACGGGCAGTTCTAATTCTAGAAGCTTTATTCATAGAAACTTCATGAAAACCGATCCTAAAGCGGAAGCACCTGCTTCCCATGAAGTAGGAAGACATTCTGAATACGCCATCGATCTGGCAAAAAGACTGGCTAATGGCAGACGTCCCGGCATCTTAGCTACTGTTGACGAGGCAGGCAGGCCTCATCTTCGATGGATGGCTACCCTTTCCTTGCACGATTTTCCGCTTCTTTACACCATTACATCTCCCCTCAGCCGAAAGATCGAACAGATCAATAAGAATCCCAACGTTACCTGGATGTTTTCTAACGACGAGATGTCGGTGATCGTAAATATCAGAGGCAAGGCCAGAACCGAAACCGACGAGAGCAAAATGGAGCGGGTCTGGACTTTGCTCGAAGATAAGTCCAAGGCTTATTTTTTGAGTATTGCCCCCGACACCTCCGGCTTTGCGGTTATTGAAACGAAGATCGAAGATATTGAGTGCGTCGCAGTAAAATATGATTTTCGGGTCTTCGCAAAAGCTGCGGACTTGGAATCACCGCAGCAATGAATGGCTGCAAACAAGACGAGACCAACGAATGCAATCGATGTAACCTGAATCTATCTTTCGGATAGCCGCTAACAAATGCGGGGCAATTGCTCTCCGGAGAGCATATCGACAACGCGGCTACCGCCGATGCGCGTTTTCATCAAAACAAAACCGGGATGATCTGAAGTAACTTCGCCGATAACCGCGGCATCCCGGCCCAGTGGATGCGCCCGCATGGCAGCGAGGACTTCGCCGGCGGCGGCGGCGGGAACAAAGGCCAGAAGTTTGCCCTCATTGGCAACGTAAAGCGGATCAAGGCCGAGAATTTCACAGGCACCCTTGACTTCGTTACGGATAGGAATGGCCGACTCATCGAGTCTTATCCCGATGCCGGCGCTTTGGGTGATTTCACTGAGAGCGCTGGTAACGCCGCCGCGGGTGGGATCACGCAACACATGCACATCCCGGCCAGTGGCCAAAATCGCTTCTACCAGCCCGTGCAGAGGCGCGGTATCGCTGGCGATTGCGTTCTCAAAATCGAGCCCTTCACGAACAGACATGATGGCGATGCCGTGGCTGGCAATAAAACCACTGACCAGGATCTTGTCGCCAACCTGGGCCCGTTTGGGCTGGATCTGGACACCCTCGCGCACCAAACCAATCCCGGAGGTGTTGATGAAAATCTTGTCCGCCTTGCCGTGGTCAACCACCTTAGTGTCGCCCGTGGCCAGGATCACCCCCGTCGCATCAGCAGCCTCGCGTATCGATCGCACGATGCGCCGGAAATCGTCCATGGGGAGCCCCTCTTCGATAATGAAGCCGACCGAGAGGTAAAGCGGGCGTGCTCCACACATGGCCAAATCGTTGACCGTCCCGTGAACGGCCAGCTTTCCAATGTCGCCACCCGGAAAAAAAATCGGATTGACCACGTAGGAATCGGTGGTGAAAGCCAGGCGTTGATCACCGATAGAAAAAACGGCCCCATCGTGCAGGACTTCAATCAACTCGTTTCGAAACTGTGGCAGTACAACTTTTTGAATCAGATCCCCACTCAGCTTGCCGCCGCTGCCATGCGCAAGAACGATTCCCTGGTAATCGCCCAATGGAAGCGGACAGCTTCCCATCAGATCGCCTGGACTAATTTTGGGAGCATTTGTGGTCATGCCTCCGCAGTCTCCTTTTTCTCCAACTGCAAGTGGCGGCCATAAGTATAGTAAGCGGCGCAGGCTCCTTCGGCGGAAACCATGGTTGCGCCAAGCGGATGTTGCGGCGTGCATTGAGTGCCGAAGGCGGGGCAGTCGTGCGGTTTTTTGACGCCTTGCAGCACTAGGCCACTGAGGCAGATGGAAGGCTCCTGCTTCTCGGTATCTTTTAGGTCGAAAAGCCGTTCCGCATCGTGATCGCAAAATTCTTCACGTAATTTGTAACCGCTCCGGGGAATCGAACCGACGCCGCGCCATTTGCGGTCGCATATTTCAAAAACCTTTTTGACGAGTTCCTGCGCGGCCTGGTTGCCTTCGCACCGGACGACGCGCGGATATTGATTTTCCACAACCGCGCGGCCCGTTTCGAGTTGGCGAAGGGCCATCAAGACGCCTTCAAGAAGATCCATCGGTTCGAAACCAGTGATAACGATGGGTACGCGATGGCGTTCCGCGATTGGTTCATATTCCCGGTAGCCCATTACGGCGCAGACATGGCCCGGACCAAGAAAACCCTGCACCCGGTTCAGCGGCGATTGCAAAATCGCCTCCATTGCGGGCGGAACGAGGACATGCGAAACCAGGATGGAAAAATTCCCGATTCCCTGACGCTGCGCCTGCCAGACCGCCATGGCGTTGCCGGGAGCGGTGGTTTCAAAGCCGATGGCGAAAAAGACGACTTTTTTGCCGGGATTAGCCCGAGCGATTTTGAGGCAGTCTATGGGCGAATAAACCACTCGCACATCCGCGCCGCGCGATTTCAGCACCAGCAAATCGGCTTCCGAACCGGGCACGCGCAGCATGTCTCCGAAGGAACAAAAAATCACCTCCGGTCGCCGCGCAATGGCATGCGCCTTATCGATCATTTCCAGGGAAGTGACGCAGACGGGACAGCCGGGACCGTGAACGAGCTCGATTTGCTCGGGCAAGAGATGATCTATGCCATATTTAACAATGGAATGAGTCTGGCCGCCGCAGACTTCCATCAGTACCCAGGGACGGGTGACAAGCCGGTGGATTTCATCGGCAATTTTTCGCGCCATGGCTTCGTTGCGGTATTCGTCGAGATATTTCATGGGATCGGACTGTTTGCAGACGGCGGTTCAGTTTTTTCAGATTCGCTCAGTTCCGCCAATTGGCCCATTTCCTCCAGGATCTTATAGGTCCGGGCCGCTTCCTCCGCGTCGATTCGACCTAAGGCAAAACCGACATGAACCAGGACATAATCAC
>DATJMI010000086.1:0-22021 GCA_035508775.1 Methylacidiphilales bacterium | reverse complement strand
AGGGCGCCCTCGGCCATCGGCTCTTACCGGCTCGTCGCCCAGCACTTTTTTAAGGGCCTTCCACTGCTCATCGGTCAAGTCCATGCCCGACTCTATCCCGCTACGACCTCTCCTTCGAGTTATTTATGAGATAACTTCTAGGGCGTGTTAATGGTAGCAGGCCCCAGAAGGCATGCCCCGCCCGCAGCCACGATTTTCAAGTCTGGTGACAAGAACGGCCGGGGCGGCAGGCGCAAGGGTGCGCCGGGAGGTCATCGATTCCGAGCGCGGTCTGCGTTTTATTGCACCAGTAGAAGGTCTGGCCACCCGACTCATCCCCGGATTCCAAGACGCTATTGGCCAACGCGGGAATATACATCGCCTTCGTCCGCAGATAGCGGCAAAGAGGCTCGGCTATTTTTTCGGACTCGGTGTTCATGAGTTGAGTGCGAGAAGGGCGCGCCGAATGAGCGCATGGGCCAGCGGCACTTTGTAACCGTTATGAGCCAATGGCTTGGCGTCCCGCAGGATGATATCGGCAGCCTTGGCGGCGTTGGCGGCGGTCAATTCCTTCCCTTCCAAAAATTGATTGGCTTCTTCGACCACATAGGGCACCGGCGCAACCGCACCCAGCGCAACGCGCGCATCGGTGATTCTGCCGCCGGTGACGTTGCCTGCGGCGGCGCAGCTCACCAGCGCCCAGTCAAATTCCCGCTTCTCACTTTGCTGGCGGTAGGCGCTGCGGGCGCGCGTGGTGGGAACAGAGACATTCAGGATAAAATTTTGCGGCTTCAGCGAATTATGGGCCGCCGGATTTTCCCAGGCTTCCTGATAGAACTTGTGGATCGAATAGAGGGAAGTTTGGGCATCCTCCCGCACGTTGACCTGGGCATTAAGGGCGGCGAAAACGGTGGCAAGATTTGAAACAATGGGGCTGATGCAGGCGCAGCCGCTGAAGAGGGAGAGATATTTATTCTCGCCCTCCTGTCCGTAGCAAGTCGAACCGCCCCGCTTCAGGCAAACGATATCGGGCTGGCGGTAATACCAGCAGCGGGAATGTTGCAGAAGGTTGCCGGCCAGGGAAGCGACATTGCGAATCTGCGGCGAGCCAACTTCGGATGCCGCCTCAACCAAACCGGGCAGAGCTTTTTTCAATTCTTCATGGGCCGCAATCTCGGCCACCGTAACCAACGCCCCAAGCTCGTAAGCCTGGCCATTCAGGCGAATGGCGTTGCCCTCCGGTTGCGCCATCTTGACATCCTTCACGTTGACCAACACGTCCGGCGTAACGATGTAATCCTTCATCATGCCGAGGAGATCTATTCCGCCGGCGAGATAGCGTCCGTTTTTTCCAACGAGCGAGATCGCTTCCTCAGGGCTGCCGGCGGTGACGTATTGAAAGGAGTTCATACCTTGGTCATGTTGGGGACTTTGCCGAGGGCGGCAAGCACCTTGGCCGGGGTGATCGGCAGGCTATGAACGCGCACGCCGATGGCGTTGGCCACCGCGTTGGCGATGGCGCCGGCGGAAGGGATTACCGCCGGTTCGCCGATTCCAATCACCCCGCGCTCCGGCATATCGAGCAGAATGACTTCAATGTCGGGCATGTCGGCAATATTCGAAATTTTGTAGGTATCGAAATTAGTGGAGAGAAGCAGACCAGTCTGGTGATCCATGACTCGTTCCTCGTAAAGAGCGTAGCCGATGCCGAAAATGATGCCGCCATTGATCTGGCTGGTCGTGGCCAGCGGGTTGACAATGAGCCCGCAATCATGCACCGCGACGATTTTTTTGAGCCGGATGTAACCGGTATCGGTATCGACTTCCACCTCCGCGAAATTCACGCCGCCGGTGCCGGAATTGGACAAGCCCGGCTGCCATTCTCCCTGCGCCGTGAGGGGAGTCACCACGAGTTTTTTGCACGCGGCAGCCCAGTTTTCACCGCGCGCATCAGGCGTGCCCGTTTGTTGCTGCAACGCGGCCAGCGCGTTTTCGCAGGCGTTCCAGATGGCGGGAGCAACCGATGCGGTGGTGCTGCTGCCGCCGCTTCCGCCGGAGGGAGGCAGGTTGGTATCGCCTATTTTCACGGTGATCTGTTGCGGCGTAAGGCCCAAAGCCTCGGCCGCCACCATCGCCACCATGGTGCGCGACCCGGTGCCGAGATCCTGAGTGCCGCAACGGACTTCGACGGTGCCATCGGGATTGATCTGCACTTCCGCTTTCGTGCCTTTTCCTCCACCACCCCAATTCCCGCATGCGCAACCGATTCCCGTTTTGATTGGCCCCGGGCTGCTTCCGGGCTTTTTATATTTCTCCGCCCAGCCGAATCGTTCGCCGCCGACCTTGAATTCCCGCTGGTGCAGGGGATTCGCGCTGTTGAGCAGGCGAAACTCGAGCGGATCCATTCCCATTTTGACCGCCAGTTCGTCCATCATCGATTCGGTGCCGTAAGAAGCGGGCGGATGGCCCGGCGCACGGAAGGCCGAGGAGGCGCCTGTATTCATGGCAATGCTAAACTGCTGAATGCGGGCGTTCGGATATTTGTAAACATACGGCAGTGCGATGTTGGCGCCGCTTCCCCCGCCCGCCGACTGACCTCCGCCGCTAATGCCGGGCGAGCCGTGGTTGGTGATATCAGCGGAGAGGAGCTTGCCGCTGGAGTCCGCCGCGATCTTGAATTTTTGAATCGAAGAGGGGCGATTTCCCACCGCGAGTCCCTGTTCGAGCCGGGTCAGCATGACTTTTACCGGGGCACCCGCCATCCGCGCAAGCTGGGCCGCCAACAGGCCATGGGCGCCGGGGCCAAATTTTGCTCCAAATCCACCTCCCATATATTCGCAAATGACCCGGATGTTCGATTGGGGTAATTGCAGCGCTTGGGCAAAACCTTCTTGCACGCTCGAAATACCCTGGGTCGAAGACCAAGCCGTCATTTGGCCGCTTTGTATCGCGACGACGGCGCCATGCGTTTCCAACGGCTGATGCAGTTGTGTCGGCGTCCGCAATTCGCCCTCGGCTATCGCGGCGGCGGTGGCGAACGCCTGGTCCACCTGCCCCTTCTCGCTGGATTTAAGTGGTTTGACATTGGATGCGCCGGCAAAAACGCTCGGCGCATCGGGCTTCATGGCGTCGTCTTCCTTGACCACGAACGGAAGAGGATCGGCTTCAACTTCGATCGCACGGAGTGCATCCAAACAGGCCTGTTTCGTTGTTGCGGCCACGGCGGCCAGTTCCTGCCCGTAATAGCTGACCTGACGCTGTTCTCCTCCAGCAAGGACCGCCGCCTTGACGCCAGGCATGGCCAACGCCTTCGACAAATCGATTTTCGTGACTTTGGCCGCAGGCCATTTCGAGCGGAGGATCATCCCGTAAAGCCAGCCATCGGGCTGCACGTCATAGGTATATTTCGCCTGGCCGGTCACTTTGACCGGGCCATCGATTCTCTCGGTCGGTTTGCCGAGGACTGCGCTCGGATCAGGCCACCCGCTCATACTTTAAAACGGTGATGTTATCGGTCACGCTTTGGCCGCTTGCCTTCAACGCGGCCTTGATGACGTGCGGATAAGTTCCGCACCGGCAGAGGTTCCCCGAACAACCTCGCTTGATTTCATCCATGGTCGGCTTCGGATTGGACGCGAGCAGGGCGGTCGTGGCCAGGACCATTCCCGGTGTGCAAAATCCGCACATCAGAGCGTCGCATTCGACAAAAGCCTCTTGCACCTTGGTCAGTTGGCCATTTTGGGCAAGGCCTTCGATGGTTGTAATTTTTGTGCCTTGCGCGTCGATAGCCAGCTTCATGCACGAATAAACCAGCTTGCCGTCGACCAAAACCGAGCAGGCGCCGCAGGTGGCGCGGTCACAAACTTCCTTCGCCCCGGTCAGCGGGCCATAATTGCGCAGCGCATCCAGCAAGGTCACCCGCGGCTCGATCTGAAACGAGGTGTTTTTTCCGTTGATGTTCAGGACGACCGGAACGGCGCCGGGACCCTGCGGTCCGGGACCGGCCATTTTGCCAATCTCGTCGGCCATCGCGCCGGCTTGGGCCGAAGCGACCGCCACAGCGCTGGTCCCGAGTCCCTTGAGGAATGTACGGCGATTAACGGTTGTTTCAGGCGGTCGGGAAGATTCGCTCAAAGCAGGCTCCGGTTAAAGAGACACTTTTCCAGTTGAGAAGCTTTGTCATACTCATCAGGTGTGTCAATGTCCAAAAGAATTCCGGAGTCAGGACTGGCCAAATCCTCCGGAGGCATGGGGAGTAAACCAAGAAAATCGCGCAAAGTTGCGATAGAAGTTGCACTTAAATCGGCCAGGCAGGCTGCTGGAAGCGCCAGCGGATGGCCGGGTCTGCCTTGGCAGGAGACGCGAAGAACCGAATTTTTGCGGGTAACACAAGCCGCCAGCAGCATTTGGAGCGTTTCCACGCGAACTTGAGGCTGGTCTCCAAGCGCAATGATCAGGTGGGCCAGAGCAGGCATCTTCACCGTCAGGCGGGCAGCCGTCACCACCGATCCCATCATGCCTCGTTCCGGCGCAACCGTCGCGACACGTTCATGGGCGGGAAGGCCGAGCCGGTTTAGTTCCTTCACCACCGGCGTCTCCGCGCCGGGAGCATGGACGACAAGGAGGTGTTTTGCTCCCGCCTGACGCCATTGGCGGATGACATGCCCGAGAATGGTTGTGTCCAACCACGGCAGACATAATTTGGGCCGGCCCATCCGTTTCGACTCGCCCGCAGCCAAAATGGCGACCAGCACCATGGATTAAAGTGAAGCTGTCTCAGTTCCGCCGCAAATCTGCGGAGAAGAGGTTGGCCCGTCTCCGAAACGGCCCACGAAAAGTGTCCGGCGGCCATGGTCCATCCACTTGAGCGAGAGGAGAGGTTCGACGATGCGTGAGGCTCCCAGTTGATCAACGGCAAAGGAACTGGCGGCGCCGCGCGGCTCGTACCAAAGCATTTCGCCACAGCCACCCACGTTGCATTTCACGGGAGGCGCTCCGGTAAAGGTAATATCATTTCCGGCGCAAAATTGGACGTTTCCCGGCCCAATTTTAACCTGCTGCGCCGCGATCTTCACGTGGGAATCGTCAATTTTTGCGGATGTCTGTTTCTGGGCCCAAGCCAGCAGGGCCGATTTCTGCGCGGACGATAGCTCTGGCGGCAGGTAGACAACCGCGTTGCTGGCCTGATTGTCCGCGACGGCGAGGTTGTCGTCGCCCTCCTCGAGCAATGCGACGGTGAGGCCGCGCAAATCGGCGCCACGGAACTTTCCGTCGTCAAACTGCCAGACACGCAAAACATAACTGTTCAATTCGTTTGCCTCCGAGGAGACGATACAGCTGCCGGCGAAAAGCTCGCAGGAATGAAGCTCGGCGAAACGTCCGCGCGGAGAGCGGGAATCATTCGTTGCGTTGGGCCACGGGGTCAGACTCACCAGCGTGAGGAGAAGCAATCCGGTCAGGGAGATTTTGATGGGCAACATAAGAGGCTCTTTGGTCGATGTATTGGGCAAGAATACTCACCGCGATTTCCGGCACCGTTTGCGCGGCAATCTTTACGCCAACGGGGCAGGATAATTCCGCCAGCGCCCGCTCGCAACCGATTTTTTCGGCGAGAAAATGTTCCCGGATGGTTCGCGCCTTGCGGCGGCTGCCGATCATCCCCAGGAAGGCAAAACCGCGGCCGATCCAGTGGCGCAGGACCAGCGCGTCGTGCCGGTGCCCGCGGGTGACGATCAAACCAAAGACTCCGTGGCCGGGAAGCGATTCGGACAAAATCTTCTCCCATGCGCCCACGCGCAGCATGGCCGCCGCCGGAAAGAAATCGTAGTTGGCTAGCGCCGGGCGATCGTCAAAAACGGTCACGGTAAAATCGAGGCCCAGCGCCAAAGGCGCGACGGCCTGCGCGATGTGACCGGCCCCGGCGATCCAGAGCGCGCAGGGCGGAGCGACGGTTTCGCGGTAGAGCCAATCCCGCTGTGTTCCGTTGCCGTCCATGCCAGCCCAAGCGATTTCGAAATCGCGCGTAATGCCCCACTCTCGCCTCTCTTGCCGCCGGGCCAGCACGCCCCAGATGGGAGCGGCGGAATGAATCCGCGGCAGAATCACACCACCGACCCGGCCACCGCAGACAAGGCCGTCGTCCCAGCCAAAATCGTGATCGAGAAGAAGGTCAAATGTTTCCGGCTTGCCGGTCCGCAATGCTTGCCGCGCCCGGTCTTGGATTTCGGCCTCGAGACAGCCGCCCCCCATCGTTCCGATAATCCGTCCATCGGCAAGAAAAAGCGCTTTCGCGCCCTGTTTCTGCGGACTCGATCCGCGCGTTTCGGTAATGATGCCGAGCGCCATGGACTCGCCCGATCGGACGACTGCGGCAAGAGACTCGTAAAAGGTAGGCACCGGCTCAGATTAGCGCGAAGAAAGAGAGAGGGCAAATCTGACTGTCGCGATGACCGGTTGGCCGGTTTTGTGCCGCCGTATAGAAATTCTCCTAACTTCGATTTTGCATTCTTCGAACACCCCGGCGACGCTAGTCGCGGCGCTCTATGAATGATATGCGAAACAAGATCCGCTCCCGGCTGGTCCCGCAGGTGCTAAAAATTTTCGCCGCGCTTTCCCGGATCGTGCAGTTCGGAAATCCCCATGGCCGCGCGCCGGTTTTGGTGCCAGCGCCCGATGACAAGGATACCGTGGGGAAATTCGAGGGGGGAAAGGTCTACTTATTCCATGAGGCCCTGGTCTCCGGGCGGCGGGGCGGACTCTTAGTCTCCAACCGCAACCAATTCTTTGCGAATTTGACCCATTATCCCTCGGGCAGTCATCTTCATCCTGACGCGGTCAATCTCAAGATGCCCTCGCCCACGAAACTAAACGGGACCGGCGCTTATCTTTGCACCCCGCAAGCCGCGGGAAATTACTATCACTGGATGATCGACCTGGTTCCACGGCTTTGGCTGTTGGAACAAGCGGGTTACACCGCCCGGAACCTGGATTATCTTTTCGTGAACGGCCAGAATCTCTCCTGGGAAAAAGAGCCTCTGCTGGCCCACGGCTTTCGCGCGGAACAGATTTGTGTCTGCACGAAGTCCAATCGCTTTCAGATCGAACGGCTTGCGGCGCCGGATATGATCGCCAACTATTCCGCATGCGAGCCATGGAAAGTCCGTTTCCTGCAACGCCTTTTCGCCCCGGAACCATCTTCCCAACGACGCCAACTTTTTTGCGGACGAAAAAGCGCTTCCTGGCGGAGATTGACTAATGAAGACGAACTTTACGCGCGGCTGGAGCCTCTGGGCTTTGCCAATATAAATCCTTCCGGCATGAGCGTGGGGGAACAAGCCCGCCTCTTTTCCTCCGCCAGTTTGGTTGTGGGAGTGCATGGCGCGATGCTTACCAATTCGGTTTTTCTGCCCGAAGATGCCTTCGTCATCGAAATCCAAAGCCGCGATTCACCGCAGAATTTTTATACCAATATCTACGCGGCGAAAAAAATCCGCTGGTCCCTCATTCAGGCCGAAGCGGTCCGCCAAGCGACGAATGACTTCGACTCCAATCGCGTCGATTTCCGGCTTTCTTCCGGGCAAATCGACAAAATTATTTCGCTGATCGAGGAAAATTCGGCGTCTCGCTTCACCTCAAGCCAATGATTTCACGATTGATGTCCCGTTTTTGATGAAATGATTCCCGCAGGCGTCCGGCATTGACACAACACCGTCCCCTCTATCCAATCCTCAGTTGATCCTATGTCTGGCCAGAGAAAAGTCCGTCACCGCCTCGACGTGCTTGCGCTCTGGATTCTATTTTCTTCCTGGTGCGCTCTTTCCGGCTGGTCGCTTTCTCTCTTTCGCTCCTTGAATGGATGGGGTTATGACATGGCCTTGCTGATTCTCGCCGGCGTCCTGGCATTTCGCGGCAAATCGCTTTTGTTTTCAGAGGAAAAACCTGTTTGGGAAAGGCGCCGGGCACTCTGGCCCCATTTCCTCCTTCCCAAAATTTGGCTATTCCTCGCCGCTCTCGCTTTCCTAGGCGGTCTTCTCTATCACCCGGTCAACTATGATCACCTCACCTACCGATTCCCGCGCATCCTTTACTGGAGTTGGGAACAACGCTGGCACTGGATCGCGACTTATAGCAACCGGATGAATTACAGTGGGACTGGTTTTGAATGGTTGATGATGCCTCAACTCATTTTTTTCCATACCGACCGTTTTTTCTTTCTCATCAACTTTTTGTCTTTTTTATTTTTGCCCGGACTCGTTTTTTCCGTCTTTCGCCACCTCGGCATCAGCCCGCGTGTCAATTGGTGGTGGATGTGGATCCTCCCTTGCGGCTACTGTTACATCTTGCAAGCCTCCGGGGCGGGTAACGATTCCTTCGCCGCTGTCTATCTTCTCGCTGCCCTTCATTACGCTTTTAAGGCGGATTCCAGCCCCTCGTCGCGGCATTTCGTCCTCTCTCTTTTTGCCGCCGGTTTGCTTTCGGGAGCCAAGGCTTCCAATCTTCCTCTCCTCCTGCCCTGGCTGATCGCCATCTTTTTCAACCGCCATCATCTTTTTGCTTCCTGCAAACCTGCATTACTTGCATTTAGTCTCATCCTTGCCTGCACCATTTCCTTCGTTCCAGTCGCGTTCCTTAACCTTCATTTCACCGGTGATTACTCGGGCGACCCCGCTAATTCCGGCAAAATGAAGTTGTCCAATCCCGTGAGCGGAATTACGGGCAATGCGATTCAACTCGCAGCCGGCAATCTTTCCCTTCCGCTCTGGCCCAAGCCCATCTCCTGGGATGGCGTGATTCCCGTCCCGATCAAGTGGCAACTTAGCCATGACTTTCCCCGATTGCAGACCAGTACCGGCGAAATGCAGACGGAGGAGGACGCCGGCGCCGGCCTTGGCATCGTGGCTGCGCTTGCTTTCATGATTCTTCTTCGCTTCAAGACTTTTTTTTTCATTGGTTCCCGCGGCATTATTCCTCGCAATCGCGCCGCGATTTGGATTGCCGCCGCCGGATGCATTGCTCTTCTCGTCTATATGAGCAAGATGGGCAGCGAATCGGCTCCCCGGCTGATCGCCGCTTATTATCCGCTTCTCGTTGCGGGAATTCTCATCATCGTTTCCCTTGATGGCGCCGTCATCCGGCGTCCCGTGTGCAAAATCACCGGCAGTCTCGTCATGTTAAGCGCCGCCCCTCTCATCGTGCTAAGTCCTCTGCATCCGCTCTTCCCCGTCAATTTTGTTCTGAATAATTTTTCTCGCTTGGGTGTCAGCCCCGGCCTTATCCAACGATGTCACGATGTTTACGATACCTATGCGACTCGCTATGACGATTTCCACGATCTTCGCGCGAGCATCCCCGAGACTGAAAAATCCATTGGTTTCATTCATCTCGGTGATGATCCCGAGGTTTCGCTCTGGCTCCCTCTCGGTTTGCACAAAGTCATTGACTTGACGCCCAGCCAAGCCCTCGGCGATCTCCAAGCTTCCGGTATTCATTTCATCGCCGTCGACAACACTGCTCTGACCAATGTCTATCATCTCACGATCAACGATCTTCTCGATAAATGGTCCGCGGTCATTGTCATCCAAAAGAATCTCACGATCAAAATCCAGCGCGGCCCGGAACTTTGGTATCTCATCCGCGTTCCTTGACTCCTTAAGTACCATTCCCTGATCTCCAGATCATGAAATCAAAATTTAACGTTGCCGTTTGGGCGGGTAACAGTATTGGAGGCACCGAAAAGGCCGCGGGTTTGCTTGCGGTGGAATTGGCCCGGCGCGGCCATCACCCGGTTTATCTGAGTTCGCCCGGACCACGCGATGCCGCGCTCGCCCAAGGAAACGTTCCGCGTATCACACCGCCGGATAATGCTTCCGCCCTGGCCGAGTTTCTCAAAGCCGGGCAAATCGACATCATCCACCAATACGTGCCCGGTTATCCTCACGCCTCACCCATTTACGAGGCTCTCCGGCTTTTGGGCGGTGAACGCCCGCGTCTCATCGAAACCAACATTTTTGGCCGTCTCGAGGATCCCCAAAGCGAAGACTGGATCGACTTCCGCTGCTTCATTTCGTGCGCCAGCGCAGTGCAGGCTTTTCAACGCAGCCGGCGTTCCCTTAACGCCGGTACGCTGATAAAAAATACTGTTTTGTATTTCCCCACCGCTCTTCTGGATGACGCGGCCCGCCAAAGGCCACAGCGCGATGAAATTCGCCGGGAACTTGGCCTGCAGCCCCATGAAATTCTTGTCTTAAGATTCGGCCGCCCGGGACACAAATGGAACCGGGACGAAGTCGACGTTTTCCAGCAAGCCCGCCGTCGCAATCCCTCGTTGCGCATTCTCCTGATGGAGCCGTCCGAGGATATTTGGCGCGAGATCGAAGCCGGTCAATGGGGCGACGGAATCATTTTGCGCCGCGCCCTGAGCGATTTCGACCGCCTCGCCGCCATTTATTCCGCGGGCGATCTGATGCTCCATATGTCCGACTGGGGCGAGAGTTTTGGTTATACGATCGCTGAAGCGATGCAATACGGCTTGCCGGTCATCACCCGTTCCACGCCGTGGTGCGATAACGCTCAAGTTGAACTGGTGGAACATGGCGTCACTGGCTATGTCTGCAATAGCCGTGCCGGCGCGGCAGAAGGCATCCTTCGTCTCGCGACCGATTCGTCCCTGCGCCGGGAATTGGGCGCAGCTTCCGCCGCGAGAATCGATTCTCTCTCCAACATCAGCCGCGAAGCTGATTTGCTTGAAGAAATTCTGGCTCATGCTGTTTCCGGCCAGCCGCTCCGGGAAGTTATCCGGCGCAATCAGGAACTTCTTCGTTTTCAAGCCACGTTTGCCGCGCGGGAAAAACGGATTCTTGAATTGGATCTTCCCGGCCTGGCAACGGCTCGCTGGGAAGGCGCAGGTTATGGTGTTTATCGTATTCTCCGCGCGCGGCTTGGCCAAATTAAGTCTCTTTTCAAGCATCGAACTTAGGGCGTGTCTGCAAAAGTTCCGGGATCGTTCGATTAATTTTTGGATTTCTTAATCAATCCCATCAGCTTGTTCTTGAAAAAGAGATAAAATTTTCGCGTTACGTTCCAGGCGTGGAAATAGAGCCTGCGCCCAAAAATGCGCTCCGCCAAAGGCCCCTTATAGCCGGTTCGGTATGGTGTTTTCCCGAGATATTCAAAGTACCAGGTCTCACCAGGACGGCGTATGCCCTTATATTGAACCCACGGCTTAAGGAAGGCGGAAAAATGAACTATCTTCGGATGATCTCTGGCCTGCTTCCATTCCTCCGTGGAATATCCGAGCTTGGTCCACAAGTCCTGAAAATTGATGTCGCGCGTCTGATTCCAGACCGGAGAGACTTCAATCCACGAATCATACAAAATGGCATTCATCCCCCCCTGGTCCCAGTAATAGGCGGAGTCCTTGTGACGATTCATATAATCGAAGACACGATCCGCAAGATTCTCGCTCCGCCAGCGCCGCAGGTTCATCAAGAGGACACCGGCATTGAAATAGTGCGTTTGAGGAGGAATTCCCAATTCTGAAAAATTGAAGACGCCGTCTTTTGCCGAAACATAGCCAATTCCGATGTCTCGCGCCGCCGCCACGGCCTTGCCGTCAAACGGAGTATCATAAAGCTCGGAAAGACCGGAAAGAATCACCATGTCGCTGTCGAGGTAAAGGACGCGATCCCAATCCGTATCCAGCTTCGCTGGCGCCAGCAGACGCAAGTAGGTGTCAACCGTGGCATGTCCAAGAACATAGATGTTCTGAAATTTTCCCGGCTCGACATCGATCCATCTCAAACAATTCAAATCGAAATCTGGAGAATTGGCGCCAAGAGCCGCCTCGATTTTCCGGCGATCATCATCCGGGATACCGTTTGACAACACCCTTATTTCAATCCCGCGCTTCTTATCATGATGGAGCAAAAGCGAGACGAGCATGACGCAGAGCTGCGCTACGAAGGAGGCATTGGCCGCGCATACAATGCGAACCGGCTGACATGGATTCTGGTCGCTCACGCAAGTTGGGCCTGTATATCGTGTTACCGGCTATTTTCAACGCCAATTCGCCGTAAGCTTGCCCGATTGTTTTCAGAAACGGCCCTTTCATCCACAAAATCATGTTTTTTTATTTTCCGATGTTCCAAGGGTAATCCTTGCTCCCCATTCGGAGGAGATTTAAACTGGCGGCATGAAATTTCGCACGCTGCCAGAAACTAATATTCGTGTATCGGAAATCGGTTTTGGTTTATGGACGATCTCGACCGGTTGGTGGGGACAATTCACCGAGGGCGAAGCCATTGGACTGATGCATCAAGCGCTCGATTTCGGAATCACGCTTTACGACGCGGCGGACACCTACGGCAACGGCTATAGCGAGGAACTGATCGCCCGGGCTTTCCCCAAGCAGCGCGACCAAATCGTCATTGCCACCAAAGTCGGCTACAATTTTTACGACCATGCGCTCGAACGGCGGGGCCAACGCGAAATTCCGCACGATTTCTCCGTCGGTTTCATCCGCGAAGCCGTTGAGAAAGCGCTCACGCGGCTTCATACCGACCGCATCGATATTCTCCAGCTTCACAATATTCGCATGGAACAAGTCACCGATGACGCGCTTTGGGGATTGATGGAAAAGCTGCAGCAGGAAGGCAAAATCCTTTCCTACGGCGCCGCCCTCGGCCCCGCCATCGGCTGGCTTTATGAGGGAATTGATTGCATTCAACGCCGCCGGCCCCACATCGTCCAGCACATCTACAATATGCTGGAGCAACATCCCGGGCGGCAGATGATGGACGAAGGCGGTGCGACGAATGGCGCGGCCCACGCGTCCCGCACACGCTATCTCATCCGCGTGACTCACTCCAGTGGGATGCTCGAAGGCAAATATACCCCGGACACCGTCTTTCCTCCGACCGACCACCGCAGCCATCGGCCCAAATCATGGCTTATCAACGGCCTGAAAAAGATTGAGAGGCTTCAATTTCTCGTGGGCCCCGGCCGCACGCTTGGCCAAGCGGCCCTGCAATGGCTGCTATCCGATTCACGTATCGTTTCGTGTCTTCCTAACATTTACGAGGAGGCGCAATTACGGGAGTTCGCTGCGGCATCGGAGTCACCCGCCCTCACGCCGGATGAACTGGATCGCGTAGGGGAACTCGCCCGCGGCAATTTTGGCGTTGATGACGAAACGCCTCATTACAAGGGAACGATGACGCGGGAAGAAGCGCCGGCGGCAGCTTGATTCCCAATAATCATGGCAGGGAGATTATGACCGATGGCAAACTCCTGCGCCAATTTGAAGCGAAAACGCTACCCTTTGATCAGTGGACTCATCGTTGTCACGTCAAAGTGGCTTATCTCTATCTAAAGAAATGCCCTTTCGCGGAAGCTCTCAGGCGGATGCGCCGCGGAATCAAAGCCTATAACAATTTTCATCGCGTTCCCGAAAACCCGGTCAGCGGTTATAACGAAACGACTACACATGCCTTTATGCATTTGATTGCCTCCATCATGCGAGCCTATGGCAGTACATTTCCCAGCAAAACAGCCGATGAGTTTTGCGATAACCATCCACAACTGCTTTCGCGTCACGCGCTTCGCTTTTTCTATTCTCCCCGGCATCGAATGCATCCTCTGGCCAAAACAGAGTTTCTTAAGCCGGATCTCGCGCCGCTCCCCCGAATCATGACTGCTAAATCTCAAGCGCTGACAAAACGGAAAATAAGCAAAGCATAAGGCGCTTCAACCGTAGCCGGCATTTTGTTCTCTGTCCGTCGGTTACTCTTAACCCTTTTCTTCTTCGCTCCCTTCCGGCGTGTAATCGGATTGGGCGGGCGCCAGTTTGACCAGCTCAATGGGAGCAAAGGAGCTTTCCTGGGCGACACCGATGCGCTTGAGCCGGATTAATTCGAGCACCGCAAGGAAGGTAACCACGATTTCAGTGCGGCTGACGCCCTCGGCAAAAAGAGTCTCAAAGATGATTCGGGTACGCCTGGTCATTTCGTCAAGGATGTAGCTGATCTTGTCGCTAACCGTGAAACGGTCTTCAAAAATGTCCCGCAGATCTTCGTTTTTGCTGGCGCGATCCAAAACCTTCTGAAAAACGGACAGCAGATCGAAGAGACCAACCCGGTCGAAGGGAAGGCTTGCGCCGGTGGCAACCTCGGGCTTGAAACTGCCGCCACGGCCATGTACTCCCTCCTGCCGCGCAAGACATTGTTGGAGTTCAAACGCGGCATCCTTGTACTTTTTGTATTCGACAAGCTGGCGGACAAGTTCCCAGCGGGGATCATCTTCCTCGGCTTCGTCTTCGGGGGGGCGCTGGTCATGCGGGAGAAGAACCCGGCTTTTGATATAGAGCAATGTGGCGGCAACAACGAGAAATTCACCAGCCACCTCCAAATCGAGCATTTTGATGAGACGCAAGTAATCGAGATATTGGGTGGTGATTTTCTCAATGGGGATATCGTAAATGTCGATTTCTTCTTTCTTGATCAGATAGAGCAGAAGATCAAGCGGTCCCTCAAAGACCGGAAGTTTGACGTGCGTAATATCCTGGACGCCGGGCTCGTTGGAAACAATTTCACCGGTATTCATGAAGCAAGTCCGGCGGCGCGGCGGGCCTTTTCTATAATAGGTGTGGCCAAGGACAGCGCGCGCTTGGCGCCGTCCCAGAGGATATTCTCCACTTCATCGGGATGCGCTTGATAGTGGCAGTACTTTTTTTGGAGAGGCTGGAAGCGGGCGGTGATGGCGGCGAAGAGTTTCTTTTTAAGATCGCCGTAACCGATTCCAGGGGCGGATCCGTAAGTTTTAAATGACTCGTATTCCCCGGGATCGACCGCCTGCATAAGTTGACCGAGAACCGTGCCCTCAATCTGCTTGGGCTGGTCAATCGGAGTAGAATCGGTTTTGATGCTCATGATCAGCTTCCTGATTTCATTTTCCTCGCCAAAAAGTGGAATGGTATTGCCATACGACTTGGACATCTTGCGGCCATCAATGCCAGGAAGTACCGCCGTAGCCTCGCGGATAACCGGTTCGGGAAGTTTGAACACGGGCCCGAAGCGCTCATTGAATTTCTGCGCGATATCGCGGGTCATTTCGAGATGCTGCTTTTGGTCCTTGCCCACGGGAACAAGATCGGAACCATAGAGAAGGATATCGGCGGCCATAAGCACGGGATAGGCGAAAAGACCGTGATTGGGCTCCACGCCCTGGGCGATCTTATCCTTGTAGCTGTGCGCGCGTTCGAGCAGACCCATGGGGGTAACGACCGAAAGAAGCCAGGTGAGTTCCTGCACTTGCGGGATGTCGCTCTGGCGGAAGAGGATCGTGCGGGCGGGATCGAGACCGCAGGCGAGAAAACCGGCGGCAACATCGAAAGTATAGCGGCGAAGATCCGCGGCTTGGGCCACGGAAGTAAGAGCATGGTAATCGGCGATAAAATAGATCGCCTGGCCTTGGGATTGCATTTCGATGGCCGGTTGCATCGCGCCAAAGTAATTGCCCAGGTGCAGCGCACCCGAGGGTTGAATGCCGGAAAGAATGATCTTCATGACGTGAGGGGCAAGCATAGCAGAGAACGTCACGGAAAAGAAAGCGCGACCCCAAGTGGATCCGTTCGTCCCGCCGCGCAAACGAACCGGCCCCTTATTAGTGGCGGTGGGTGGAAGACGGAGGCTCGATGCGAGCGGTGATGGTAAGACGCGACGTCGTCCGGCGAAGACCAACGTTTGGATCCGCTTCCTCATTCTGCTTTTCGTCGTGGGAATGACAGAGCTTCATCAGATAATTCGGGGTGGCCTCATGAATGGTACGTTCGGGAAAATTAGTTTCGTGATGAAAATAAAAGAAAAGGCTCTGTTCGTGATATTGCCGGGTCAGTAGCTCGGCCAGGTCCGTGCCATCGGAAACGTGAATGATTTCACCATTGACAAAATAAATGCGCGGGCCGGGTTTCTGGCCAAGTTCGAGAAGAAGAAGACCCGATTGTTTTTCCTGCGAAAGGAACTGGACGAGCGTAATGAGAGCAAATTCATTGAGGCCACCGAAAAATTTCAGCCGGCGATCCAACGTGCGGGCCATTTTCGGCGTGGGAATGGACTGGCTGTCGGTGCCCTCGATATCAGGCAATTCCCGGCTAAGAACAAGTTCATGGCTGACAATATTGATGCGATCGCCGAATTTGATCTTGCGACGATCGATCCGTTCACCGTTCACGTAGGTTCCGTGCGTGCTGGCCAGATCGAGGATAAGAAACTCTTCGGTGCCGGAGGCTTTGAGAATGGCATGCTCCCGGCTGACCTTATAATCATCCAAAACAACGTCGTTAGTATCGAGGCGGCCGATGTTGAGAACCGAATTTGGCGCAACTTCGTAAACAACTTCCCCATCAACAATGAGGAAAGTAGCTAATACCTCTTGATCAGCAGTGTTTTCCACCATGAGGAGCCGTTGTCAATTTAATGCCAGGATGGAAACATGGTCAAGTAGGAATCGAAAACGAAATCTTCCCGTTCCATTTTATTTCTCCAGGCCGGTTATTCAAACCGGCCTGCTTTCCAAAGGCCAAAACCACCATACCGGTTAACTCGTAGCGACCTCGGAATCAGGTCCGCGGAGTTTCGGTAAAAGGTCAATCGAATCGTCCTTTTCAGGTGAAATAAGCGGTTCTCCCACCTGTTCGCCCAATTCAACCAGCTTTAACGAACGGTGCGCGTTAAAGCCGGTGCCGGCCGGGATCAGATGACCCATGATCACGTTTTCCTTGAAACCGCGAAGCTTATCAATCTTGCCGAGGGTGGCGGCGTCGGTTAGGACGCGCGTGGTGTCCTGGAAGCTGGCCGCTGAGATGAAGCTTTCCGTTTCGAGTGACGCCTTGGTGATGCCCAGCAGGACAGGCGTGGCCTCGGCGGGTTTGCCGCCCTTGGCTTCAACTTGGCGGTTTTCTTCCTCAAAACTGAGCCGGTCGACCTGTTCGCCCCACAGGAAGCTGGTATCGCCCGGCTCGGTGATCTTCACTTTGCGAAGCATCTGGCGAACAATGATCTCGATATGTTTGTCGTTAATTTCGACGCCCTGCAGGCGGTAAACCTCCTGGACTTCGTTAACCAGATATTCCTGCAAGTCCTGAGGACCGCAGACTTCCAGCACTTCGTGCGGGACAACCGGGCCCTCGGTGAGTTGCTGCCCTTTCTTGACGACGTCGCCCTTGTAGACGATGAGATGCTTGGACAGAGGAATGAGATGCTCTTCTTCCGTACCCGTGGCGGGATCGCGGATAATAAGACGCTTCTTGCCGCGAACATTGCCGGCCACTTCGATAATGCCGTCGATCTTGGCGATTTCCGCGGCGTCCTTGGGACGGCGCGCCTCGAAAAGTTCGGCCACGCGCGGCAAACCGCCAGTGATATCCTTGGTCTTGGCGACCTTGCGCGGAGTTTTGGCGAGACGCTGGCCGGCCTGCACTTTCTGATCCCGCTTCACCTCGATGTGCGCTCCGGCGGGAATGCTGTAGGAAGCGATAATCTCCTTGTCGTCATCAAGGATAACAATTTGAGGATGGAGATCTTCCTTGTGCTCGATGATAACGGTGCCTACCTGTTTGGTCGCTTCGTCCATTTCGCGCTTCATGGTGACGCCTTCGATGATATCGCGAAATTCGACCTTCCCGGCTTTTTCCGTGAGAATTGAAACGTTATAAGGATCCCACTGCACGAAAGTTTCGCCTTTCTTGACTCGGCCGCCGTCGGGAACGGAAATAACCGAGCCGATCACGACAGTGTAGCGCTCAAGCTCGCGGCCATCCTCGGCATGAATGCTGATGGAGCCGTTCTTGTTGAGCACGATGTGATTATTATCCAGCGACTTCACCGTGCGCAGGTCGGTGTACTGGACGGAGCCATCGTTTTTGGCCTTGATCTGCGGCTGCTTGAAAACCTGAGCCGCCGTGCCACCCACGTGGAAGGTGCGCATGGTAAGCTGCGTGCCGGGCTCTCCAATGGACTGAGCCGCGATAACCCCAACGGCTTCGCCCAGCTTGGCGAGCTGGTTGGAAGCCAGCGAAATGCCATAGCACTTCGAGCAGACGCCACGGCGTGTTTCGCAGGTGAGCACGGAACGAATCTTGACTCGCTCGGTACCGATATCATTAATCTTCGCGGCCTTGGCCTCGTCGATAACTTCGCCGGCGCGAACGATAGCCTTGCGGCTCACGGGATCATTAATGTCCTCGCATGAGACACGGCCCACGATCCGCTCGGTAAGCTTCACAATTTCGTCCTCGCCCTCGAGAATCGATTTCACCCAGATGCCATTGACGGTGCCGCAATCTTCCTCATTGATGATGACGTCTTGCGCCACGTCATGAAGTTTGCGGGTCATGTAGCCCGAATCGGCGGTCTTAAGCGCGGTGTCAGCCAGTCCTTTGCGGGCGCCGTGCGTGGAAATGAAGTATTCCTGCACGGTCAGACCTTCGCGGAAATTAGAGACGATGGGACGCTCGATAATTTCACCGGAAGGCTTGGCCATAAGACCACGCATGCCGGCCAGCTGGCGGACCTGGTTCTTGTTTCCGCGGGCGCCGGAATCGGCCATAATAAACACCGGGTTGAATTCGACCCGGCCATGATTGTGCTCCAGGGTGCGCATCATGAGATTGGAGATTTCGTCGTTGGCCTGAGTCCAAATGTCGACGATCTTATTGTAACGCTCGCCGTCGGTGATGGCGCCGGAGCGGTACTGCTTCTCGACCACGGCAATGGAACTATAGGCATTGCCGATCACCTTGGCCTTATCGTTCGGGATGATCATGTCGTCGATGCCGATGGAGACACCGGAGCGGGTCGCTTCGGCGAAGCTCAACTCCTTCATGCGATCGAGCGCTTCGACGGTCGCCTCGTGACCGGCCACTTGATAGCAGCGCAGGATGATGTCGCCGAGGTTTTTCTTGGTCGCGGTGCGATTGTAATACCCGATCTCCTTTGGCCAAATCGTGTTGAAAAGCACGCGGCCCGCGGTGGTTTCGATCAGCTTCTTCTCCGCATCGCCAAAAACCGTCTGCTGGCCAAGATTGGGATTGCGCAGGTAAATGGCCTGATGCGTGGTGATGATCTTTTCCTGATGAGCAAAAAGAACTTCATCCGTATCGGCGAAAATAATGAGCCGCTTCTTTTCATCTCCCTTTTCCGCCTTCTCGAGTTTTTCCTTGCGGGAAGGCTGAGTCAGGTAATAGCAGCCGAGGGTGATATCCTGGTTGAGGGTGGTGATCGGCTTGCCGCTGGAGGGTGAGAAAATGTTTTGCGGCGCCATCATGAGCAGGCGCGCTTCCAGTTGCGCCTCCGCCGAAAGCGGAACGTGAACGGCCATCTGGTCGCCGTCAAAATCGGCGTTGTAAGCCGTGCAGACGAGCGGATGAACGCGAATGGCTTCGCCTTCAATGAGTACCGGCTCGAACGCCTGGATGGAGAGACGGTGCAACGTGGGGGCGCGGTTGAGCAGAACCGGATGGCCTTTGGTGACTTCTTCAAGAATGTCCCAAACGACCGATTCCTGGCGTTCGATCATTTTTTTGGCCGAGCGCACCGTGTGAACATGACCAAGCTCCTTCAAGCGGCGGATGATGAAAGGTTCGAAGAGGACGAGAGCCATCTTCTTGGGCAGACCACACTGGTTGAGTTTGAGTTCCGGCCCGATAACGATGACAGAGCGGCCCGAATAATCGACGCGCTTGCCCAGCAGATTCATGCGAAAACGCCCGCTCTTGCCCTTGAGCATGTCCGAAAGCGATTTCAGCGGGCGGTTACCGGCACCGGTCACGGCGCGGCCATGGCGGCCGTTGTCAAAGAGAGCATCGACCGCTTCCTGCAGCATGCGCTTTTCGTTGCGGATGATCACGTCGGGCGTCTTCAACTGAAGCAGATTGCGCAGGCGGTTGTTGCGATTGATGACCCGGCGGTAGAGATCGTTGAGATCGGACGTCGCGAAACGTCCACCTTCGAGCGGAACCAGCGGACGCAGATCGGGAGGAATTACCGGAAGCACTTCCAGAATCATCCATTCGGGACGGGTCTTCGAGGAAATAAAGCCCTGGACGAGTTTGAGCCGTTTGGCGACTTTCTTGCGAGTCTGTTTGCTCTTGGTGTTGCCAAGAGCTTCGGTCAGGTCCTTCGCCGTCTGGGCCAGGTCGATGCCGGTGAGAACAAGACGTACCGCCTCGGCGCCCATTTTAGCCGTGAAAGTGTCGCCGTATTGTTCCTGGGCCTCGCGATATTCGGTTTCGCTCAGGAGCTGACGGTGCTGCAACGGCGCCTTGCCTGGATCGACTACAAGATAATCCTCATAGTAGATGACGCGCTCGAGCTGGCGGGCGGTCATATCCATGATGAGACCCAAGCGGCTGGGCATGCACTTAAAGAACCAAATATGGGAGACGGGCACGGCGAGTTCAATGTGGCCCATCCGCTCGCGGCGGACCCGGGCCAGCGTCACTTCAACGCCGCAGCGGTCGCAGATCACACCCTTGTACTTGATCCTTTTATACTTGCCGCAGGCGCACTCCCAGTCCTTCGTCGGACCAAAGATGCGTTCGCAGAAAAGTCCGCCCTTTTCCGGCTTGAAGGTGCGGTAATTAATCGTCTCGGGATTTTTGACTTCGCCCTTGCTCCAGGAACGGATGGTGTCGGGCGCTGCCACGGTAATGCCGACCTGGTCAAAACCGATGGTGCCGCTGAGACCGAGGACTTCGCGAGCTGATTCTTTGGATGCGATCATAGATGTGTGATGAGTGATGAATATGCGGTGTGTCTTCTACTTTTTAAAAGGGATCAGGCAGCCTCCAGAACGCCGCCCTTGCCGCGGGCGTTTTCAGGTTCGACTTCGGGATGCGGAGCGGTGCGGGCGCCGACTTTCACGTCGAGACCGAGACTCTGCATTTCCTTGATGAGAACGTTGAATGATTCCGGAGTGCCGGCCTCAAGCGAATTGTCGCCTTTGACGATCGATTCGTAGATGCGCGTGCGCCCCGGAACATCGTCCGACTTCACGGTGAGCAGCTCCTGCAAAGTGTAGGCGGCGCCATAGGCTTCCATGGCCCAGACTTCCATTTCGCCGAAACGCTGGCCGCCGTACTGCGCTTTGCCGCCCAGCGGCTGCTGGGTGACGAGGGAATAGGGGCCAACCGCGCGGGCGTGAATTTTATCCGCGACGAGATGGCCAAGCTTGAGCATGTAGATCTGGCCGACCACGACGCGCTGATCGAAACGCTCGCCGGTGCGTCCATCATAAAGATGGCTTTTGCCATCCTCGTCGAGCTTGGCCTCCTTGAGGTACTCGCGAATTTGCTTTTCCTTGATGCCGTCGAAGACCGGCGTGGCCACCTTGAAGCCGAGCGCTTTGGCGGCAATGCCAAGATGGGTTTCCAGCACTTGTCCGACGTTCATGCGCGATGGCACGCCAAGCGGATTAAGCACGATCTCCACGGGAGTTCCATCAGGCAGAAAAGGCATGTCCTCTTCCGGCACAATTTTGGCGACGACGCCCTTGTTGCCGTGGCGGCCGGCCATCTTGTCACCCACGGAAAGCTTCCGCTTGCTGGCGACAAAAACCTTGACCTGCTTGACGATGCCGGGATCGATATCGTCTCCGCTCTCGACGCGATCCATTTCGACTTCACGCTCGTTCTTGAGCTGCTCGAACTTGCTTTCAAAAGAGCTGATGATTTCGCGTATCTTGATCCGGATCGGGCTCGGATCGATCTCGATATGGTCGTAAACGGACGCGAGCTTGCGCAAGAGTGTCTTGGTAATTTTGCGATTGGCCGGAATAATGATTTCCCCCGTCTCGGCGTTGACCACATCCAGCGGGATTTTCTCGTTGAGGAGAATGTTCGAAAGCGCCTGGGTCAGTTCTTCCGTCAGCGCAGCTTCCCGCTCCGCGAATTTATCCTGAATGGCTTTCGACTGCCGCTTCGCTTCGGTGGGGGTGAGCTTCTGGCGCACGGATTTGGCGTTGCCCGAGGTGATCTTCACATCCATGACAA
>DATJMI010000085.1:0-21778 GCA_035508775.1 Methylacidiphilales bacterium | reverse complement strand
GGTGTTGCTCGTGATACGGATTTCGCCGGGCCCTCCAGCAAAATGTGTGGCTCAAGCTTGGGCCGGTTTTCCTTCCCAATCCACGTCAGTTCCAGCGTTTGCTTCCCGTCTGTCTCATACGGCAAGTTTCACCCCGACTGCTCTCAGCCAACCCGCAATATCGGCGTTTGGGTCAGACTGTGCGAAGAGGGCCATGGTCATTCTATCCGCACACTCCGTATTAAGACGGCGCTTTGCATTCCTCGCCTTTTCCTTTTTTTTCTCGTCGGTCACAGTGGTCCAAGCGGGGGCACTAGCATCGGCGGCATGTAGCGTTTGTGCGAGCATCAAAGGAACATCGTCAAAATCGGCAATGGCAGTGGGAAAAGTCGGTGCAATCGATTTGATAGCATCTGGGTGGAGATAATTTTCCAACTCTCTCTTGGCTGTGCAGAAAGCAGTGCAGTTTGCCCGTGTGTTCCATGTGATAATGTGCTGGTGATATTTCGGATGGGCTGGAGGCGCGTTGTCGCGATCGGTGATGTAAAATTCTGGGCGGTCAAGCCTCGCGAGGCGAACAGACCAAAGTTCCATGCTGCTTCCTCCAAGCGGAATGAATACCAATGCGCCGGAGGCTTCGGCATTATTCAAATCAGGCACCGTTGGGTCGGCTGCATGAATAATTTTCGAGATGCGCTTCAAGAATTCGATGTCCCACTTACCTTCGACTCCTAAAAACACTTTTATATCGTGGTCAGGCAACACGCCCAGAGTCGATTTGATTGACTCCAAGGTGGCGTCAACACTGCCCATGAGAATTTTCGGATGTTCTCTATCAAGGGTGACCAATCGAAGAAAATCGCGATTCACCTTTCGCGCCAAAGTCGGGGTGTGGGTGGTCAAAATAACTTGAGCGTAGCCCTGTTCCGTCAGTTCTTGGAATGCGTCGAGCAACATTAATTGGTGATTGGGGTGCTGACTGGTTTCCGGTTCCTCTATCGCGTAGATAGTCCCTGTGCCACGCGAGTGGGCAGCATCCTCAGCTTTGGCACGGAAAAAGTTTAATAGCACCAATCTTCGCGTGCCACTACCACGCTTGTTAATCGAAATCCCCTCATCGCCCGAAAGGGACACGGAAAATAGGGAGTCCCAGTTCTTGTTCTTAACTTGGGGATTTAATGTTTTTGCCAACTCTGGACTCATCTCCTGAATCTTTTCAACGGTCTTTTTGGCCAGTCTTTCCAGTTCTGATTTGACTTTTTCGATAAGGCTGTTGAGTTGCGCTTCATGGTTTTTGACGGCCTCCTTTATGGCCGCTTTCATCGGGTCTTGCGCCTCTTCATCTTGGTCTGTGCTAGCCCTGTCGGATTTGAAGACAGCGTAAACAGGGAGATGCAATCGAATCTGATCCCATGCGGTTTTTCCAGTCTCAGCGGATAGATCAATCTCTGAATCCGCTAACGCAAGGTCGTTGGTTTGTGTCCAGATGGCCTGACGCAAATCGGTCTTAATCGTTTGATTTGCGGTGGCGAGATTTATGCCCCGTTCTGTGGCGCGAGACTTCAATTCTTTAATTTTTTTGCCCATTAAATCTGCGCAACCCTCAGCGCTTGGATGATGCGCGCGCGCGAATATTTTCACCTGCTTGCCTTTCGCTGCATTGCAATTGTAGACGCGACACACTTCGAGTAGTCCATCCTGCCTTACCAAGTACTCTTTTTGCAAAGTCGTGGGATGTTGCTCATCAAGGATGATTTCATTGGGAAGTTCGGAGAAAACGCACGAGATTCGGACGTCATTGGCATTTCCACGGACACAGGCGTCTTCCTTTTCAATATCCGCGTCGTTGAAGAAAATGTTGAGGGCATCAAGAATGGAGGATTTTCCCGCGTCGTTGCGCCCGACAAGAACGGTCAGGTTATCAAATGCGATTGTAACCTCGTTTTTGTATCCCCGAAAATTCTGCAACTTAACTTCCTTGAGTTTCATTTTACCTCACCTTGTTCCAGGGCTTTCATTTCCAAACCGTCAATCTCTTGAATGGTCTTACCTGCGGTGCCCTGCATGTCGCCATACATTTTTGGTTCGTTAGGATTTTAGTTCTTGGATGTAGTTATGCAATCGGCGCAGAGTTCCTTTTTGCTGTTGAAGCGTTTAACATTCTTGCCCGCTTTGCTGCCGTGCAGGGTTTTGGCCGTCAACTGATTCGGAATGGCGACTTCAAACGGGAGCCCTTGCCGCAGTTTGATCTGCCGGTAAAGCAGATGGATCGTTTCCGAAGCTGTCAGGCCGAGGTGGGAGAGGATGTTTTCCACTTCGTTTTTCAAACTCGGCTCGATCCGGGCACGGATGGTGGCGGTTTTGCTCATGTCCTTAATGTAGCCCTATTGGGGCCACAAGCCAAGAGGCTTATCGAACACACTGGGAAGAGATACTTCGACAGGCTCAGGATGACGGCTTTTTCAGCAAACTCTTCAAACCGGCACCTGCGGCAGCCGCCAGATATCGCGAGCGTACTCGTGGATGGTACGGTCGCTGGAAAATTTATCGACCCGCGCGGTGTTGAGAATCGCCATCTTGGCCCAACGCGGTTTGTCATGATAAGCGGCATCCACTTTGGCCTGCGCATCGCTGTAGGAGCGGAAATCGGCCAGGCAAAGATAGGGATCGCCACCGCCCAGCAGGCTATGCTTGAGCGACCCCAGCACACCCGGTTCATCCGGCGTGAAGTAGTTGGAACCGACCCAATCGACGATGGCCCGCAATTCCTCATCGGCAAGGTAGTAATCGTGCGGGTTGTAGCCGCGGCGCCAGAGAGCTTCAACCTGATCGACGGTGAGACCGAAAATGAAAATATTGTCGGCCCCCACTTCCTCCCCGATCTCGACATTGGCGCCATCGAGCGTGCCCACCGTCAGCGCGCCGTTGAGCGCCAGCTTCATGTTGCCGGTACCGGACGCTTCCTTGCCCGCCGTGGAAATCTGTTCGGAAACGTCGGCCGCCGGAATGATGCGCGAGGCGAGCGAGACGCGGTAGTTGGGCAGGAAGGCGACCTTGATCTTATCGCCGATGCGCGGGTCGCTGTTGATCTTCGCGCCGACCGCGTTGATCGCCTTAATGATGCACTTGGCCAGGTCGTAGCCGGGCGCGGCCTTCGCCGCGAAAATAAAGACGCGGGGCTGGATATCGAGGTGAGGATTCTGCAGAATACGCCGGTATAGCGCGAGAATGTGCAGCAGATTGAGATGCTGCCGCTTGTACTCGTGGAGCCGCTTGATCTGCACATCGAACATCGAGTCGGGATTGACTACGATGCCGCACTCCCGGAGAATAATCTTGGCGAGATCGACCTTGTTGGCGTGCTTGACGGCCATGAAGTCGATCTGGAATTGCGGATCGCCGGCCCACTGCTCCAGCTTGCGCAATTCGCCTAGGTTTTTCACCCAAGCGTCGCCGATCTTGGAGGTGATCAGCGCGCTGAGACGCGGATTGGAAGCCTGGAGCCAGCGGCGCGGCGTGATTCCGTTGGTTTTGTTGTTGAATTTGCCGGGATAGAAAGCATCGAAATCGGCGAAGAGATGTTTTTTGAGCAGCTCGGTGTGAAGCGCGGCGACGCCGTTGACCGAATTACTGCCCACAACGGCCAGATTGGCCATGCGCACCATCTGCGTGCCCCCCTCCTCGATGAGAGACATCGCGCGCTTTTTCTCGGCATTGCCGGGCCATTTGATTTCCACCGCGTCGAGCAGCCGCTTGTTGATCTCGAAAATCAACTGGAGATGGCGCGGTAAAACCTTCTGAAAAAGCGGGACGCTCCACTTTTCCAGCGCCTCGGGCAGCAGGGTATGATTGGTGTAGGCGAAAGTCTTCGTCACCACCTCCCAGGCGGCGTCCCACGCCATTTCATGTTCATCGTGGAGAATCCGCAGAAGCTCAACCACCGCGATCGCCGGATGGGTGTCGTTGAGTTGGATGGCGGCTTTCTTCCAAAGATCGGTCAGCGTGTCCGAACTGCGCGTGAAACGGCGGATAATGTCGCGCAGTGAGCACGAGACAAAGAAATACTGCTGGATGAGGCGCAGCTCCTTGCCGGCTTCCGTCTTGTCGTTCGGATAAAGCACCTTCGAGACGGTTTCGCTCTGCGTCTTCGCGGCCAGCGCCTCGCTGTAACCACCGCGGTTGAAAGCCTCCAGATTGATTTTTTCCGATGGGCGCGATTCCCAAAGCCGGAGAAAATTCACCGTATTCGTCCCGTAGCCGGGAATCGGAATATCGTAGGGAATGCCGACAATCTTCTTCGTTCCGAGCCAACGGGGAACATAATTCCCCTTGTCGTCGAAAACATTTTCCACATGCCCGTAAAGCTCGACCATCTGCGTGTACTCGGGCCGGACAATTTCCCATGGCGTGCCATACCGCATCCAATCGTCAGGCAGTTCGACCTGATAACCACGGTTGAATTCCTGCCGGAATAGCCCAAACTCGTAGCGGATACCGTAGCCGATCGCCGGATAATCGAGCGTCGCCAGCGAATCGAGAAAACAGGCGGCCAGCCGTCCCAGGCCGCCATTGCCTAGCCCCATGTCATATTCCTCTCCGCGAAGCTCGTCCAGATCAAGACCCAGATCCTTTAGCGCGATCTCCGTTTGCTCATGGACGCCGGCATTGTAAAGGCTGTTTGAGAAAAGCCGTCCCATCAGAAATTCGAGCGACAAATAATAAACCCGCCGGACATCCTGCTGATTGTGCACCGCCTGCGTCGCCATCATTCGCTCGATAATCCGTTCCTGTACCGCCTTGGCCGTCGACAACCACCAGTCCCGTTTCGTGGCCGAGTGGACATCGTGGGCCAAACTGAACTTCAAGTGATGAAGGATCGAGTCCTTCATCGATTCCGCCGTATTCTCGAAAAAACTGTGGAAGGGAGGATTGGCAGTCATAAGTTTAAGTTGAAAGCCGCGGGGTTAAGTCGCCAGCAAAATACAAGAATGGACAGGTTAAATTAGAGTGACAAACCTCAAAACGCCTAATCGAAACAGGAACAAAGCAAGAACTTTGCCATGAACTGTCCCGGAGATAACATCGCTTCCGGCGCGGTCTCCCGGAAAATTAGCCGGGGGTTATACCCGCCCCCTCCCCCGCAATGGCCCCGGGCGTTTCCGCCGAAGACCCTGACGCCACCGAACCAAGACTCACAATGCTCTTGATCGCGTCGGCCACCGACATCTCCAGCCGGATCACCTGGCTTTCCGGCACGTAAACCAGGAAACCGCTCGTCGGGTTTGGCGTGGTTGGCACAAAGACACTCCAGATCGCTTCCGGTGTCTTCGCCTCTGGCACATTGCGCTGATCCCCGGTAATGAAGCCGAGCGAGTAAAGCCCGGCGCGGGGAAATTCCACAAGCACCGCCTGCTGGAACGACGATTTGTTGCCCGCGAACGCCTCCTTGACCTGCTTCACCGTGCCGTAAATGATATTAAGCAGCGGCACTCGCAACAGAAACGCATCCCCCACCTCCACCAGCTTCCGGCCAATGTAATGGCGCGTCAGGCGCCCCACCAGCGTGATCAGCGCACACGCCAACACCATCGCCGCCAGGCTCCAGTACCAGTGAATCTCGCCGCGCGCGCCGTCGACATATTTCCACTCGCCCGGCACGGCGAAGAGCAGCTTGTCGGTAACGTTGGACACCGTCCCGAACAACCAGAGAAAAACCGCGATGGAAATAATCGCCGGAAGAACCACGGCCAGACCGGCGAGAAAGTCGGTCCTCAGGGGTGAAGAAGTTTTCATTGTCATGGCTCTCACCCTAGAGGCTATCCGAAAAGTAGGCGCAGGTCACACCGAAAGGATTTTTGCCTTGGAGCAAGGAGCCGAGCGACGACCCTAGCCAAAGTGCTACGTGAGGAGCGAGCGACAAAGCTCCAAGGCAAAAAGGCTTCGGCCCAGAGGGTGACGGCGAATTTGGACCGAACTCTTCGTTGCTCCTCGGTCGGAGACCGCTGCGGGTATCCTCCCTCCTCGCGCCTCGACTCGGTCCAAATTCGACTCGTCATGTGACCCGCGCCTACTTTTCGGATAACCTCTAGGGCGTTTCCCGCATCTGCGACAAGACCGGCCGTATCATTGGACAGCCTCTACCCAAGACCGGGAGATAACCCATCCCCCTTGTTGTCGAGCCGACTCGCGCATAAATTAAGGCATGACCGGCGAGGCTGTTTATCTTTACGCATTCGACGTGGCCAACGAAATTATCACCACGCGCGTGCGGGAAATCCTTTCCGAGCGGCCCTTCTCCTTCGAGATCCGGCAGGACCACACCCTGCCCAAAGACGTGCCCCTCTACCGCCCCCTCGCCATCGAGCCGCCTCCGCACCAGGCCCTCCTCTACGGCGCTCCGATCCGGCTTCTCATCCGCGTCTACGATGTCGGCGTCGTCACCGTCATGATGCGGACCACCTTCAACTTCACCGATCTCGAGGACCTCATGCGATTCCACAACCCCAAAACCGATGACGGCGCCACCCTCGATAAAATCGCCATCAAATATTGCGACAAAGTTTGCGCCAGCCTCAAAAAAACGATCATCGGCCGCAGCCAATCGCCGCTCGCGCCAGAAGCCTATACCGTCTTTTGCTTCACCGATCTCGGCGGCGTGGACGACGCCAACCACTGGGCCGGCAAGCGGCGGCGCGAAATCGCCGGCCTCCTCACCGAAACCGATCCCGAAAACCTCAGCGAGGCCCAGGTCAGCGAAGTTCTCCGCATCCAGCGTTCCTTCGAGAAAACCGACCTCGCCATCATCGATTGGGACGCCGCGCTGGCCATCGACCTCAAGGGCTACGTCGACGACGTCCTCTACGCCCTCGAGCTCGCCAACCTCCAGTTGGAGGAATTCCGCATCATGGACCAGCGGCTCGACCGCTATCTTGACCGCGCCTACGACGACCTTGATCGCCAAAGCTGGAAAATCTTCGGCGTGGCCAACCGCACCCTGCGCCATCTGCGCCGGTTCCGCGTCGACGTGGCCAAGCTCGCCGACGAAGTCACCCACATCACCAAGTTCTTCGGCGACTGGCACCTCGCCCGCGTCTATCTCGGCGCCTGCGACCGCTTCTATCTCGACCAATGGCGCAGCAGCGTCGAGCAGCGCCTGGCCCAGCTCGACAAGCTCTACAGCGTCATCCACTCCGAAGTCAACGAACAGCGGATGCTCTGGCTCGAAATCATCATCGTCGTCTTTTTCGCCCTCGATCTCCTGATCATGCTGTGGCGTTGAGAAAAAAGCCGGTTATCGGATTTGAACCGATGACCGTCCGATTACAAATCGGGTGCTCTACCACTGAGCTAAACCGGCGTAGGAACGATATAACTAGCACGACTAGTATGGCCCAGTATGCCGGACAGCGTTCGCACTTGTCGATGCGAAAGGCCGTCTCACGGATGAGAAGCTGGCGGCAAAGTGGCGTTTCGCTTTTGTTCCTCGATGATCGCCTTTTTTTCCTGCGCCAGTTCCGCCGCTGAAATCTCATCGTCCGCCGCCCGCTTCATCGCGACGTCGCCCGCCAGCGCAGGATCGTAGTTAAGTTGTTTCTGGATACCATCAGGCAGATTGTATGTGTCGATTCTCGCGCCTCCATCCCGGTACAAAATCGTCACGCAATCGGCTTCCACTTTCTTGATGACGACATCCTGGTAGACCTTGCCGTCCCGGGTCGTCCATTTCCAATGCGGTTGAGCCGGAATCGGATTGGGCGGAACGAAAACTCCATGGGGCGCGGGCGTGCCGCCAACGATCAGGCTGTTCCACACGTCCGGCTGCTCTTCGTAAAGATAGATGAGCCCGCCCACCCCCGCCAACACCATCAGCAGAATCGCGTATTTCATGGAGATGCCATCCGGGTTTCTTCCATTCTATCTCTGAAAAGAGTCTTTGGGAAAATGAAATATTGATAAACTCGCCGATATCGGAGACGATAGCCAGTAAGTTGGGGCGTGGCGGCAACATACTCTTTCCATCTTTCTCCTCGTTCTCAAGTTGAACTTGGGAACATCTATGGAAACGAAGTTTGGCTTCGTGCGTGAAGTATTGACTTATCGGCCTCCATGTCTAGTAAAGGTTGGCGGCAAAAGAGATCGATAGAAACGGCTTATCAAATGCTTGAACCATAACCGTTCGTCATGTATCACATCTTCGGATATGGATCCTTATTGTCGCCTGCTAGTGTGTCTCTTACTATTCAACGTTCTCTGACGCAGCAGGATCTGACGCCGGGCATGCTGCGTGGCTTTACAAGAACATGGACTGCATCTTGCGATGTCACTGTGCATTTCGATAATCAGAAGCGCAGGGAGAGGGCTCTTTTTCTCGATCTATCACGGAATCAAGAGAAGACATGCAACGGATCGTTATTGCAGGTCAGCGATGAGGAAATAGTGAAGCTGGATGCGCGAGAACGTCCCTATCGCAGAATTATGGTGGACGTAGATTTGGGCGATAAATCTGTACCTGCCTTTACCTACATGGTGGAAGAGGCTCTCAAGAGCCGCCGGGGAATTATTCTTGAGCGATACGTTTCCTTAATCAAAGAAGCCCTGCTCTCATACTCTTTGGAATTTAGAGAGATTTTTTGGCAGACGACGGAGGAGTATCAAAAACCACTTATTCCAGGAATATATACTTTTTTTGAGGGCGATTCCTGAAGAGTTAAGAAGAGAAGTGAGAATGATATGAAGGACATTACTTTTAGTATTATTTCATGGGTTATCTGCCTGGTAATAGGCACTGTCTGTACGAAGCTCTGGACTTACTATCGGCTCAAATTTTCCAAGGAACACACCAAAGTCGCCTACTATCGCCTGATTCGGTTGCGATTAAAGTCTAGAGGCGATAAGCCATACTACCGGCGGAAGCACCACACTAGCAAAGAAATCTTGGAACAAGTCTACGATGAAACGTGGTGTCTGCAGGCCGCTTTATGCAATCAAAAGGACAAACTTGAGCCAATTCAATTTGATTCTTCTGGAATGGTGGATGCCATTCAGGTGTTGCCGACTCTAGATTATGGCATGAACACGCTGCCATCAACAAAGGAGAAGGGCAAAGCTTTCATCTATCGGCATCCTGAACCTTGCGCACAGATCATGGCAGTAGGAACCATGATCAATGGGTTGCAAACGCCACCGAACTGGGAATATGGAACGATCGCGCAATGCGATGGGCAAACCGTTATTTTGATCTTGGATGCCACGTCTCTTCCTGTCCAAATTTGCCCCATAACTAATGTGACCTCGCACTTGGTAAGGAACGGAAAAGAAATATCCAAGAAATCCGTGGAAGGGCAATGGTTTGAGGATCATGTTGGCTCTGATTTATTCTATCTAAAATTTAAAAATGCCATACAAGGCGATGATGTTCACTTTAAGTTTGAGATCAACCAAGACCTCGTACCCATAGTAAAAGAATAGGCGGAAAGCTTTCGTCTCGAGTGTCTGACGAAGTAGACTTCACCTCTCCTTTGAAGCACTCTTTAAACGTCACTTAATACGGTGCCGGCATTTCCTTACCGTGTCATATGTCTTTTCCTGTGGGCCGGTAGCTGGTTTTCCTTCACTTTGCCTCTGAAGAGAGTCTTTGGGAAAATGAAATTTCAGCGTGGTCCCGGCGCGAGTCGAACGCGCGACCAAGAGTTTAGGAAACTCCTGCTCTGTCCATCTGAGCTACGGGACCGTCGGCGCCTACTATAACGGCTCGCGCGCCGTTCAGCGACGATTTTTACGGGACAATCTTCAGCCCTTTTTCGGAACGAGAAGATCGTTTCGCACCGCCCGCAGAATATTCCGCTCGCAATATTTATCCTCGGCGTAGCTGATCTGGTGCGTTCCCCAACTCAGCAGATGGCGAACAAGATCGCCCACCTCGTAGGCGGCCCAGTGATATTCAATGACGAAAGCGTCGATCCGCGCGGCGGTGGCCGGGTCGATGCTTTTAATGATGGCGTATTCGGCGCCTTCGCAGTCGAGTTTGCAGAGGCGGATGTGGCCGATTTTGTTTTCGTCCAGAATGCGCCGGAACGTTTTCACCGGCGCCTTGATTTGTCCCGTCGCCGGGATGCCCATTTTTTCGGCGAAGCCAGGCACAATCGATCCCATCCCGCCGCCGAGAAAATCGTTGAGCACCATGACGACTTCGCCGTCGGTATCCGAAACACCGCAACCGAGCGCGGTGACACGGTCCGCAAGCCCGGCGGCCTTCACATTGGCCTCCAGCGTCGCGAGCAGCGCGGGAACCGGCTCGGCGGCAAACACTGTCGCGCCGCTCCAGGCGGCGGAGCAGGCGAAAAAACCCTGGTTGGCGCCGATATCGAGAACGGTGTCGCCGGGCCGGAGCGGAATTTGCGGAATATCGTAATCGTGATCATGCCAAATCTCGGCGAACATCGGATAGGAGGCGACGGTGCAGGTGAAGCGCAAGCCGGTGGCGCGGTCAACAATCTCCATCCGACCCTTCGGATTAAAACGGCGCTGCCAAAGAATTTCCACCGGGTTGCCGTAACGGAGAAAAAACTGGAACAGCCGCGTGAGACCACTCAACGCGCGCACATCGAAACGTTCCCCGGAATTTTCGTTCGCGCCCTCCATAGTTTTTAGTACTCTTATCAAAAATAGCCACGGGTCACGCCGGGAGGGATTTGGCCTTCCCACGCGGAGCCGAGCGACGAGCATAGCCGAAGTGCTACGTGAGGAGCGAGCGACAATGTGGGAAGGCCGAAGCACCCCGGCCCTGCGGGTTGCCTATTTTTTGCCTCTGACTTCGTTGCTCGTCAGAGGCAAAAAAATGAAGGCACCGTGATCCATGGCTACTTTTGATAAGAGTACTAGATGGCGAACCGGGCCTCGGCGGTCTGGCGGCGGGCGGTCACCTCGATGCGGCGCAGCAGCCACGCCTCGATCCGGTCCAACACTTCGGCCTTATCGTGATCGTGCAGCAGGAGATGGTACGCCTCCGGGAAAAAGCGGAGTTCTTTTTCGCGGCTGCCCAGCCGGGCGAAGAATTTCTCGACCAGCTTGGGCGGAATGAAAATGTCATGCTCGGCATAGATGACCAGAACCGGCGCGCGGATTTTCGGCGCGTCCGCCAGGCAGCCATCGATTAGGTCGTGGAGATTTTTGAAAAAACGGATGGTGAAGCAATCGAGCTTGTGGGACGCGGTTTCAAACCACCGGCGGTGGGCCTCGTCGCGCGTGACGAGCTTCGGCGGCTCGTTTTTTTTCGGCTTGGTGAATTTGCGGACGTTGATGCGGTGGGTGGGGCGCGCCCAGTGCAGGAAGCGGAAAACCTGCTCCCGCCACCAACCAGGTTTCGAGGGCATCACAACCACCGGCGAGGCGAGCACCAGCCCGGCGGGCTGATCGATCTCTGCCGCCTGGGCGAGAAACCGGATGGAGAGGGCGGCGCCCATGCTCTCGCCATAAACGTAGATTTGCGCTCCGGACCAGCGGCTGCGCACCAGTGAGAAAAACGCGGCCAAATCGCGGAACCAGTCGCCGGTTTGGACGAGGTCGCCGCGCCGTTCGCGCCGGGGATCATTCCCCTGCCCGCGCAACTCGAGCGCGATGGTCACGACCCCGTGCCCGGTGAGAGGCCGTCCCAGCGGCTCGAAATCGAGCGCGGCCCCGCTAAGGCCGTGAATCGCGATGACCACGGCGCGGGGATTTTCGCCGGCGGGAAGATTCCAGAGAGAATAGGAAAATGTTTCGCCATCGGGCGCCTGCCACTCGTGACGGGTACAGGTGGTCGTCATGCAAGGCCGATTTTGGCCGGGATTCATGAGATGGATCAAGTCCTACTCTTGCTAGCGATGATTCAACCCCTAAGCTTCTTACATGGCAAAACGCGCTCGATTGACGGGAGGCTTGCTAGCGATCTGCCTCATGCTGATCTGCCTTTTCACAGTCAAAGCCGATCCTGAGAAGACAATGCCAGAAAAGGACTTTTTGGTGGCGAGCGGTTTGACCGAAGAAGCTGTTACCGCAATAAAAACAGTTTTACAGAGCAACAAGATTCCTTTTACAACAGAGGACTTGGTCGGACAAGGAGAACGATTTGTCGTAAGCGGCGCCGCAGCGGCGAATCAAGCGTTCGCCTTGGTCAAATCTTTGAAACCTAAGTTTTCAGAGGATGCTTTAACGATTCCAGATAAGCCAATCGGAAGAACGCAATTAGATCGTTGCGCAATTGGCCTTACTTATGATCTGAAGGCGTGGGAACTGATTGCTGAATATGCTCATTCACAGGGATTGCCACTAGCAGGTGGGGGTGGTGATTCAGTGACCGGCTATTCGATCGAATGCAAAAAAGAGACGGGAAAAGAATCCATCGCCATGTTGCATGCTTTCGCCAAGCTGCATTCGGAAATGCATATCCAGATTTTTGATCAGCCTTATCCCGTGTACAGTTACGATGAACCTGTACCGTCGGTAGATATTATACTTCACTAACCCGGCGGCGGTTCGAGTTGATAGGTGACTTGATCGGAGCCGGAATCGGAATCTCCAGCCTCGTCCCCGTTCTCCTCCATCTGCGATCCGCGCCGTTTGAGCTTGGCGAAAAATTCGACGATGGCCGCGGCGAGCTTGGGCCCGATCCCCTCCACAGCGCAAATCTCCTCCACGCCGGCGTGGCGCAATTTTTCGATGGAACCAAAATGGCGCAGCAAAAGTTTTTTGCGGTTCTCGCTCACACCGGGGCATTCATCGAGAATGCTTTCGCTCACCCGCTGCTTCATCAAAATCTGATGATAGCCGTTGGCGAAGCGATGCGCTTCGTCGCGGATGCGCTGCAGCAGGCGGATCGCGCCAGAGGCATGGTCGAGGACCAGCGGCGCGCTTTGCCCCGGCCGGAAAATTTCCTCCCGCTCCTTGGCCAGGCCGATGACCGGCAGGTCGCCGAGGCCGAGCGCCTCCAGTTCATGCCGCGCGCTGCCCAGCTGACCCTTGCCGCCGTCGATGACGATGAGATTGGGGCGGCGGATGCCCTCGTTCAACACGCGGGCGTAACGGCGCCGCACCACCTCGGCCATGCTGGCGAAGTCGTCCTGCCCTTCCACCGTTTTGATCCGGTAGCGGCGATAGTTGGAGCGGTCCGGCCTTCCCTCTCGGAAAGAGACCATGGAGGCGACCTTGTGGGTCGTGGAGATGTTGGAGATATCGAAGCACTCGATGACGCGGAGTGGATCGGACAGGCCAAGCGCTTCCTGGAGCGCGGCCATGTCCTCGGCCGGCCGCACGGTGGTGGCGAACTGGCGCGCAAAACGTTTCGTGGGACGGGTGGTGCGCTTGAGATCGTCGAGCAGGTTGCGCAGCTCGGCGGCGCGTTCGAAATCGAGCCGTTGCGCCGCTTTCTCCATCTCGGCGCGAAATTCGGCCAGCATCTCGCCCGAAGCGCCGTCGAGAAAATCGCATGCTTCCTTGATCTTGGCCAGATACCCGGCCCGCGTGATTTTGTTGATGCAGGGCGCGGAACAATTTTTGATGATATGCTGAAGGCAATGGCGGTAATCGGTTTCGCCCGGGATTTCCGGGCGGCAGGTGCGGATGTGAAACTTGCGGCGGACGAGGCTGAGCGTTTTGCGGAGCGATCCGGCATGCGCGAACGGGCCGAAATAGCGGCAGCCATCGTCTTTCCTCACCCGCGTCAGGACAAACCGCGGAAATGGATCGTTAAGGTTGACCTTGACGAGAAGAAACCGTTTATCATCGCGGAAGCTGACGTTGTAGCGCGGGCGGAATTCCTTGATCAGCTTGCCTTCGAGCAAAAGCGATTCCGGCTCGCTACGAACCACATGCGTTTCCAGATCCCAAACGTTTTCCAGCAACGCCTGTGTCTTGAGATCAGCGCGCAGCCGCCGTGCCGGATGGAAATATTGTCCGACGCGCTTGTTGAGGTCACGTGCCTTGCCTACATAAATAACCCGGTTAAACCTATCTTTGAAAAGGTAGACTCCCGGCTTGTGCGGTAAATCGCGCACTTTAGGCATCACGTCGGGACGTTCAGCAACCATGCCATATTATGCCATAAGGCGCGGCGCACGTCAGGCTTCTCGCGACGGGAGGGTACCTCAAAATCGACCAGACGCAAGCGCTACGGCAGAAACAATTTCCTACCCCTTTCTCCTAATTGCAATTTGCATGGAAAATGGCATTTTCTTGTTGGAATGGAAGAACCCGTAATTGATCAGGCATTCACGTCGGTTTGTCCCAATTGCCAGAATTCTATTGATGTAACCGGCTTTGAGCCGGGGGTGAACATTCTTTGTCCCCACTGCCAGCACGAATACCTGCTCACCCGTCAGTTCAAGGATTTTTTACTCGAACGTCAGGTTGGCTCGGGCGGAATAGGTTCGGTCTATCTGGCCACCGACATCTCCCTCAACCGGGTCGTCGTGGTGAAAGTTTTGCGCCATGAAGTGACTTCCGATCCAAAGTTCATGGCCGCTTTTGTGCGCCAAGCTCAAGCCACCGCATCCCTGACCCATCCGAATACGGCTCATGTTTATGCCTTCGGCAAGCAGGGCGAAACCCATTACCTGGTGGTCGAGTATGTTTCGGGTGGTTCGCTTGCCGATAAGATTATAAACCGAGGCCGGATTTCGGAGATAGAAGCCCTTAACATCGGGCTCGCCGCCGCCCATGTCCTGCAATCGGCTTTGTTGCTGGGATTACTTCACCAAAACATTAAACCCACCAATATTCTCTTTGCCAATAACGTCCCCAAAGTGGTCGATTTCGGTCTCTCTCTGACTTTTGAGACCATGGAGCATTTCGATAGCAAACTCGGAGTTTGGGGCGGCCCCTATTATATTCCTCCCGAAAAACTTGATAATCAACCGGAAGATTTTCGCAGTGACATCTACAGCCTCGGGGTAACCCTTTACCATGGCCTCGCAGGCCACCCTCCCTTCGAGGGCAAGGACGCCATCGAGGTTGGGATGAAACACCTCAAGGGCGATTTGGCGCCCTTGCACACTGTTGCTCCCAAAGTTTCCGAAAAGACCAGCTCGATTATCAGCAAGGCGATGGCGCGTAATCCCGATGATCGCTATCAATCTTACGCCGCCCTCATCGAAGACCTGGAGGAAGCCAGGAGCCAGTTCATGCCTTCCCTTTCCCCAAAAAAAGAGCCGCTGCAGGAGGTGGGAGCGGTCAACGGAGCCAAAGCCAAGTCCAATTTGGCGCTCATCGTCGGCTTGGTGGTTCTCGTGGTGCTGCTTACTCTGGGTGGCGTCGTAGCCGGGCTTTTTGTCTTCGGAAAAGGCAAAATCGTACTTTTTGCTTCCGATACCGGCCCGAACACCCAGGCCACCGCTCCGGCTAATCCGCTTTCTGCTCCTCAATCATCCCCTGCGGCTCCCGCCCCTCATACAATTAAGCCACCTCGCCCCCATAAGACTGTTCGGACGGTTCCCCTCCCCATTCCGCCGTTTAGTCCGCCTCCCGGTCCGGGTATCGATTTTAACGGCTATTCCCAGATCGTTTCCAAGAGCAGCGGATTATATGTGGCCGTGCAGGGCGCGGCCAAAGAGAATCACACGTTCATCATTCAATCGGCCAATCTGGATCCGAGCGATCAGTGGGAGATCACTCGCCTGACCAACGGGCATTACAAAATTTCGAACCACAACAGCGGCAAAGCCATGGCGGTGCAATTGGCTTCGCTCGAACCTGGAGCGCCCATCTGGCAGGCCAACTTTAACAGTAAGCCCAACAAACCCCATACCAATGACGAATGGTTCATTGTGCCTACCAGCAATAACAATTACGGGCTAATCAATGCCTGCAGCCAAATGGCCCTCGAGGTAAAGGGTAGCTCCACGGTCAGCGGAGCCTCTCTCGACCAGGAGCCGTGGACGGGCGCCGATAATCAGCAATTCAAGATCGTCAACACGCCAACTACCAGCTCGCCGGCTGGTAGCGCGCCGACTACACGCGTGCCAACTGCCAGCACTCCGGCTACCACTGCACCGGCTGTCAGCACGCCGACTACA
Organism: Methylacidiphilales bacterium; assembly: GCA_035508775.1. Lineage (GTDB taxonomy): Bacteria > Verrucomicrobiota > Verrucomicrobiia > Methylacidiphilales > UBA1321 > JABDGH01. The sequence goes on along the minus strand of DATJMI010000085.1, from coordinate 5,753 downwards.
AGTGTGCCAACTGTCAGCACTCCGGCTACCACTGCACCGGCTGTCAGCGCACCGACTACAAGGGTGCCAGATGCCAGCGCTCCGGCTACCAACGCGCCCTAACGCGAAACGAAGTCTTTAAAGCAAGACGGTTCGATTGAGAAGATGCAGGAGCAGGGCCGCGATTCCGCTGGCCAACAATGCCCAGGTGACTTGCAGCCATACCCTGCGTTCTAAATAGAACGCCGTGCGCAGCACCGGAACAAAGACGACCCAGGCAAGAGGAAAAAGCCAATGAATCGGACGCATGGCCAGTTGAACCCAACCGTTGAGGGACCAACTGTTGAGCCAATCCACGAAGGCACGCGCATGAAAAAGATCGAGGTAAACGATAAGCCCCCAAGCAACCATGAAAATCACGAGTCCAGCGAGGACGACGTTTTCATGGCCGCGCAGGAGCTCTTTTGGACTCGCCCCGGCTCGCTTCTGAATTGGAAATTTCCCGCACAACCGATCCACCACGTTGGTTCCCAAAACCGTCCCTGCGATGAAAACTCCGACACTGTCTCCGTCTTTTCTGAAGAAGAAAATAGCGAGAGCCAAAAGCACGATGTCCCCTAGCCACCGACCCGCCGACGCCCAGCCATACCAGGGAGCGCTTCGAGACGGAACTGAATCGGCGGCAAGCATCTCTTCTTCTAGCAGAACCGGAATTGTGTTTTCAGCGAACGAGAACAGGTAAATGACCTATTATTTCTTCTTCACGCAAAAACAGCGGTGATAGAATTCCTTGTTACTCAAATCATGACCGGAGATTTTGTTCGTGATTTTTTCCCAGGCGGCCTCGGATGCTTTGAAGGAAGCATTAGCCGCATCGCTTAACCTGAGCCGGAACATCAAGCATTCGCAGCCGCTTTTGTCATCACAGTCGCCATTGCAGACCCAGTCTTTGGCATCCGGTGACATGCTGCAAAGTCCCATTCCACAGAGCCGGTAATTCACGGCAAATCCATCGACTTGACCCGCCGGCAGAATGGGGGTCACGCAGAGGCATTTGTAGTCGTATTTTTGGGGGGCGTAATGTTTGTCAAAATTCATCTCTCCCGGCTTGTGTGAAACCGCCACTACTTCCCATATGGTATTTTCCGTCGCGGGCTTGTCAGACTTTGGGGTACGGAAAAGCTGGCAGTAACTTCCATCGGCGGGGCCGGTACATTCATCGCCTTGATTGCAGCGGCCCGATGTTTTGTCCGAGGCCAGAACAGGTTCTCCGCAGTCCCCCGTGCCGCGCACCACAAAAGCTGCCGGATGTGAAATTTTGGCGATCGGCATGAGAACAAATTATCGAGGGCAACCAATTAGTTCAAGTTGAACTTAATCATTCCGCGAAGGCATAGTAAATTTTCGCAAATCATTTATTTTTGCGAGATTACCAAAGTTTTTTCCTGTTAGCATGATGGCCCGGCGTATGGTAATTAACAGAATATGGTTGCCCTTGCCGAACCGAAAGAGGTCGCGTCCAAGACAGAATCCTTTCCGCTGCGCGCTTTCAAGCCGCGCAACCGTCGCCGCATTCTCTGCGCGTTCCCGCGCTACAGTTACAGCTTTGGGACGTTCAATCACGCCTTCCCGCTGATGGGCGACGTGCGGGGGTTCATGCCGCCGCAGGGCATTCTGCTGGTGGTGGCATTGCTTCCCGAGGAATGGGAAATCAAATTCGTCGACGAAAACATCCAGCGCATCACGCCGGAAGAATTTGCCTGGGCCGATGCCGTGTTTGTTTCCGGCATGCATATCCAGCGCACCCGCATCCACGACATCGCCAAACGCGCCCACGCCGCGGGCAAGGTCGTAGCGCTGGGCGGGCCGTCGGTCTCCTCCGCGCCCGAATTTTATCCCGACGTGGATCTTCTCCACTGCGGCGAAGTGGGCGACGGCACGTTGCGGCTCTTCCAACGCTTGGACGAAACGGTTGCGCGGCCCGCGGAACAGATCATTTACCGGACGGTGGACCGGCTGCCGATGGCGCAGTTCCCCACGCCCGCTTACCACCGGCTCAACCTGCGACAATACCTGCTCGGCTCGGTGCAATTCTCCAGCGGGTGCCCGTTCACCTGCGAGTTCTGCGACATCCCGGCGCTTTACGGACGCAACCCGCGGCTGAAGACGCCCCAGCAAATCATCCGCGAACTCGATCTGCTGGCCGACGGCGGCTGTGTCTCGGTCTATTTCGTCGACGACAATTTCATTGGCAATCCGAAGGCGACGGCAGAATTGCTACCCCATCTGATCGAGTGGCAAAAAGTGCGCGACGGCCAGGTGCGCCTTTCGTGCGAGGCGACGCTGAACATGGTTACCCACACCAAAATTCTGGAACAAATGCGCGAGGCGTTTTTCACCAATGTCTTTTTTGGCATCGAGACACCCGAACCGCGCGCACTCCGGGCGATGAAAAAGGGGCAAAACCTGCGCACCCCGATCCTCGATGCCCTGGCGACAGCCAACCGATATGGCATCGAAGCAGCCGCGGGCATCATCATGGGACTCGACACCGACACCGAAGAAACGCCGCAGGCGATCATCGACTTCGCGCGCGACGCCAACATCCCCATCCTGACCGTCAATATCCTTTACGCTCTGCCCAATACGGCGCTCTATACGCGGCTGGAGAAGGAAAACCGTGTTCTGCATGACGCGGAGGACCGCGATTCGAATATTGTCTTTCTCCAGCCCTACGAAAAAGTGGTCCGCGATTGGCAAAAGGTCATCGGAAATGTCTTTGGACCGGAACAGCTTTACGCCCGCTACGCCTACAACGCGGCTCACACCTACCCCAACCGGCTCAAGCCGCGCCATCCGCTCCGGCAACTGACCTGGGCCAATCTCAAGCGGGCCATCGGCATCTTCAGCCGGATCGTCTGGCGCGTCGGCATCTGGAGCGATTACCGCCGTCTTTTTTGGAGAATGGCCTGGATCGAACTCAAACAAGGCAACGTCGAGGCGGTGTTTCAGATCGCGATGGTGGCGCACCATCTCATCACCTACGCCCGCGAATGCACCCAGGGAAAAATGCAGTCTTCCAATTATTCCATCCGCCAGGTCGAAAAAGAACGGGAAGAGGCGGAGCTGGCGGCGGCCTGAAGTATGACTCTCAATCGAAACGACTTCACTCGATTTTGCGTTTGACCAAGTCGACCAGATTTTCCTTCTGCTTGAGTCCCATCAATTCCTCAATCTTTTCGGTAATCGCCGGCATGGCGAAGGGTTTCGGAACGAGGGCATCAAAGCCGGCTTCCTTGGCCTGCTCCGTAAGCTTCTCGTCGAAGAGGCCGCTGACCAGGATGTATTTGGCTTTGGGAAAGAGCGGAACGAGTTTTTTCTTCAAAACAATGCCGTTGTCCCCCGGCATGTTGTAGTCGATCAGGAAGACGATCGGCTCATCGCTGGGAGGCAGGATGCGAAGAGTCGATTCGGCATCGAGAAAGCAGATGACGGGAAACTTCAGTTTAAGCCAGTCACGCAAAAGATTGTTGGCTTCAACGTTGTCTTCGACAATGACAATGTGAAAGCCCGTTTTAGACATAAAGGTGAATTACCGAGATAAGGATAAATTTAGCGATAGATTTAGCAAGATGCATGCCTCGTTTTCCGCTCGGCTGTCCCGTTCGGCTTTAGACAGCGGCAATAAGACCGGAAATATTATCCTCAAGGATGGTGTAATCGAAGGGTTTCAAAATGAGGGCATCGAAACCGATCCTGCGCGTTCTTTCAGCCAGTTCGTAATTCATTTCGCCGGTGATAAGAATGTATTTGGCGGTGGGGAATTTGACCCGCAGATATTGGAAGAGTTCAACTCCATTCTTACCCGGCAGTTTGTAATCAATGATAAAGACGTCAACGCCGTCGAATGACGCTTCCTCCGCCAAAGCCTCTTCCGCGCTCTCAAAAACGCGAACCTTATTACGCGGCCTGAAAAACTCGTTGAGCGATTCGCCGATGAAGACGTCGTCCTCTACGATCACAATGTCCTGCTCTTTAATCTGGCGCAACACGGCATCTAGAATATCTTGCGTTGCCGTTTGAGCAAGAAGAATATGGAGCGATCATCGGATTGGGGATTTAAACCATTAATGACGTATACTTCAGAAGCTATAAGTTGAATCATCGTCATTCCCCAAGAAAAAAGCCGGGCCGTTGCCGGCCCGGCTTTTTGAGGTGACTGCCTTGTAGTAACGAGGGATGATTTGGATTTTTTAGTAATCCATTCCGCCCATGCCGCCGGGGCCACCATGGCCACCTGGAGCCGCGGGCTTCTCCTTCTCGGGCAGCTCGGTCACCACCGCTTCGGTGGTGAGAAGCAGACCGCTGATGGAAGCCGCGTTCTGGAGAGCCGAGCGGGTCACTTTGGTTGGATCGACGACGCCGGCCTTGATCAGGTCGACATATTCGCCGGTCGCAACGTTGTAACCTTCGTTGCCCTTGCGTCCCTTGACTTCGTTAACCACGACGGAGCCTTCGCCGCCCGCGTTTTCCACGAGCGTGCGCAGAGGCTGCTCGATGGCGCGGCGGATGATGGAAACGCCGATAGCCTCGTCACCGCTGACCTCGAGCTTGTCGAGCGCCTTCTGGCAACGGATCAGAGCCACGCCGCCGCCGGCGACAATGCCCTCTTCCACCGCGGCACGGGTGGCATGGAGAGCGTCTTCGACGCGGGCTTTCTTCTCCTTCAGCGCAGTCTCGGTCGCGGCGCCGACATTAATAACGGCCACACCGCCGGCCAGCTTGGCCAGGCGTTCCTGCAGTTTTTCTTTGTCGTAGTCGGAGGTGGTTTCCTCGATCTGGCGGCGGATCTGGCCGACCCGTCCCTGAATTTCGGCATTCTTGCCTTCACCTTCGATGACCGTGGTGTTCTCCTTGTCGATCACAATCCGCTTGGCGCGGCCGAGGTCTTCGAGACCAACGTTCTCGAGCTTGATGCCGAGATCTTCGCTCAGCAGACGGCCACCGGTGAGGATGGCGATGTCTTCGAGGATGGCCTTGCGGCGGTCTCCAAAGCCGGGGGCCTTGACGGCGCAGACCTGGATGGTGCCGCGGAGTTTGTTGACGACGAGAGTCGCGAGCGCCTCGCCTTCCACTTCCTCGGCGATGATGAGGAGCGGACGGCTCGACTTGGCGATTTTCTCCAGCAGCGGCAGGAGGTCTTTGAGGCTGCTGATTTTCTTCTCGTGGATCAGGATGTAGGCGTTTTCCAGCACCGCTTCGAGATCCTCGGCATTGGTCACGAAATAGGGCGAGAGATAGCCCTTGTCGAACTGCATGCCTTCGACCACGTCGAGCGAGGTGTCGATCGTCTTGGCCTCTTCGACCGTGACGGTACCGTCCTTGCCGACCTTGTCGAGCGCATCGGCGATGATCTCGCCGATGGTGGTGTCCCAATTGGCGGAGACGGTCGCGACCTGCTTGATTTCTTCCTTGTCCTTCACCTTTTTGGAGATGCGGGCCAGTTCGTCGGTAACTGCCTCGACGGCCTTGTTGATGCCGCGCTGCAGGTCGGTCGGATTGGCGCCGGCGGTGACGTTCTTGAGGCCTTCCTTGTAGATGGCCTCGGCGAGAACCGTCGCCGTGGTGGTGCCGTCACCGGCGATGTCGCTGGTCTTGCTGGCGACTTCGCGCACGAGCTGGGCGCCGATGTTTTCGTAGGCGTCTTCGAGCTCGATTTCCTTCGCCACGGTGACACCGTCCTTGGTGATCGTGGGGGAACCGAATTTCTTGTC
>DATJMI010000084.1:0-11640 GCA_035508775.1 Methylacidiphilales bacterium | reverse complement strand
CTTATCACTCCGATCCGGCATGTGAACAAATTGACGATCCAGGCAAAGGGCCGGATGTGAACGGCTAGAACCAGAAACATCAGCGCGATGGCATCGTAAACATGAAGCGGAATTTCCCAGCCTGCTTCTTTAGGAACCGATGCCAGACCGAGACAACCGACCACCGCCGCAATGACAAGCCAAGCGGGCCTCTCCGACCCCGCCAACATTTTCATCACCGTTTCGTTCTGAAGACAAGAGTAGAGGACAAAACCGAGCAGAAAAACGGGCAATTGGGACGGAAACCAAGAATAGATAAAAAAGGGTATAAGGACTTGTTCATTCTGTGGCGTTGTTTGCGTGAGAATCGGCATCAGCGCTCGGTCCAGAATGATGGCAATACTCGTGGCGCAAAGCGTCGCCGTGATGCCACCCCAGATGGTGGTGATGCGCTTCGCCAGAAAAGGCAGCATCAGATAAAAGGTCATTTCGATAGCTACCGACCAGCCGTTCAGCACAACACTATTGATACTTGTCAGCGTCCATCCATTTAGGAAAAGCGCAGTCGTCACAAAATGCCAAGTCTGCAGACCATTCGGCGCCCAATAACGCGGCCTCGCGCCCATCTGCCAGTAATAGAGTGCCATCGCAAACCAGAAGAGCGGCGCGATACGAAATAGTCTTCGCACAAAAAAATTGCGAATGGGAAACCGTTCCTGTGCCCCACGGAGCGAAAAAGACCGCAGCAACGTTGCGGCGCTGAGCAAATAGAAAAGCTGTACGCCACGGGCCCCCATCATGAAAACGTCGTAGCCGGGAAACGTCGGCTTCAATAGCAGGCCGACATGACAGGTCAATACCCCCAAAAACGCAATGCCCCGAAGGGCGTCAATGTATCGGTAATGGCTGAGTTCACTCATCTCGGCATGGACCGTTCGGTAAGCTCGCCATGGACAAGCACGCGAACAGCGCGAGAAGTCAACACGATTTTCTTTTTCAAAAATACCATATGCGCAAGATATCGTAAAACCAATAACTAGACCCAAACGAAAACGCATCCCGAAAACTGCTCCATCCGCATCAACGCCGGCGCAGCGCCCATCCGCAGGATTTGCGTGAACCCCATCCCTGCGTTAACTCTATCTCATGAGCAAAAACACCCCCTCTTGGGAAAACGAATTCACCACCCTCTTCAACCAAGCCATTGAGAAATACCGCCAGGGCCATCAAAAAGCCCCCGGCCTCGTCGACATCACGGGAAAAATCTTCCTCCAATCCATCGGCTACACCGAACAGGAATTCTTCGACTTCATCGAAGACTTCGCTGGCAAAGGCGAACCGACCCTGGAAACCGCTCTTGCCATCGCCGCCGTGCGCCGCGACTATTTCCTCCAGGAACAAAAAGGCAAAACCTCCTCCCACGTCATCGACATGGACAAACTCCCCTCCAAAGACGCCGAAGTCGACGGCATCGGCTGGCTCCCGCGCCTCATCCCCAAAGCCGAAGCCAAACTCCGCGGCGAAATGCCCCCCGAACTCATGTTCGGCTGCGGCGGCGACCGCAAATTCTTCCGCGCCCATCAGATCGCCCCGGCTGAATTTCTTCGCCAGGTCTGGAAAGCCCACGGCGACCACAGCCAAGTCATCTCCTGGGTCAAAGCCAGCAGCCGTGCTTGATGTCCGGCATTCTGGCTCAGGGTTAGATATGAATAGGCTTCCCCTCGCCTGCCAGCGCGGCCTCGTGCACCATTTCACTCAGCGTCGGATGGGAATGAATCGTCACGCCTAATTCCTCCACCGTCGCTTCCAGTGTAATGGCCAAGCCAAGCTCGGCGATCAGTTCCGTCGCCTCCGCGCCGACGATATGCGCGCCGAGAATCTCGCCGTGCGGCTCGCCCAGGATCAGCTTCACAAAGCCTTCGCTGTCGCCCGCCGCCACGGCCTTGCCGCTCGCCTTGTAGGGAAACTTGCCCACCTTAAATTTGAGTCCCTGCTCCTTCGCCTTCTTCTCCGTCAACCCGATGCTGGCCACCTGTGGCTGGCAGTAGGTGCAGCCCGGAAAAACCGTGACCTTGTGCGGCTTCTTGCCCGGAACGAAAAGCCCCTCCACCGCCTCAATCGCCTCGTGCGACGCGACATGCGCCAGCCACGGCGGCCCGATGATATCCCCCGCCGCGTAAATCCCCTTCACCGACGTCTCGTAGCGGTCATTGGTCTTGAGGTAACCCCGGTCCGTTTCGAGCTTCATCCCGGCGGCGAGCAGCCCGTCGAGATTCGCCTCGACACCGATGGCCACGAGCAACTGCTCCGCCTCGAACGTCTTCCCCCCCGCGACGGCAAGCTTGACGCCCTTGCCCGTCATCTCGGTCTTTTCCACCCTCGTGTCCGTGAAGATTTCGATGCCGCTCTTGGTAAAACTCCGCTTGAGAAGCTCAGCCACTTCGGTGTCCTCCACCGGCAAAATCTGCGGAAGCATCTCCAGCAAAGTCACCTTCGATCCGAAAGCGTTGAAAAAATAAGCGAACTCGCAGCCGATCGCGCCGGCCCCGAGAATGATGATCGATTTCGGCAGCGTTTTGATCGCCAATGCCTCCCGGCTGGTGAACACTCTTTTTCCGTCGGCGGGCATTCCGGGCAATTGGCGCGCCTTGGCTCCGGTGCAAATCAGAATCGCCTTGCCGGTCAGCGTTTGGGTTTTGCCGTCCGGGCCGGTAACCACGATTTTCTTGATCGCGGCATCCGCCGGCGCCTGGATCTGCGCCTGGCCGACGACGTAATCGACCTTCTTGCTTTTGAAGAGGTATTCGACCCCCTTCGCCATCTGGTCGGAAACGTTGCGGCTGCGCTGCATGACTTTGCCAAAATCGAAGGCCACCTCGCCCGGCACGGAAAGACCGTAATCGCCGATATGCCCGAGCAATTGCTTCACCTCGGCGCTCTTGAGCAGCGCTTTGGTCGGAATACAGCCCCAATTGAGGCAAGTTCCCCCGGCGCGTTCCAGTTCAACGCACACCACTTTCTTTCCGAGCTGGGCCGCGCGAATCGCTCCGACATACCCCGCCGGACCGCCACCGATGACAATGAGATCGTAGTCCATAAGGCCCTACCCTAACACAAGTTTCGTATGATAAAATATCCCTTTTGTTCCTTCTAATTAGTTGCGAAAACTGAGCAGCCTCAAGCCATTGAGACAGACCAGAACCGTGCTGCCTTCATGGCCGACGACGCCGAGAGGAAGCGGCAGATTCAGGCCGAGCGCGGAGATGATAAGAATAACGATGACGCCGAAAGCGAAACTCAGATTCTGGAAAACGACCGTGCGGGCGCGGCGGCTAAGGGCGAGAGTAAAGGGAATGGCGTCAAGCGCGTCGCTCATCAAAACGATGTCGGCGGTTTCCATGGCGATATCGGTGCCGGCCGCGCCCATGGCAATGCCTACGTCGGCGGTGGCAAGCGCGGGCGCATCGTTCACTCCATCGCCGACCATGGCGGTTTTCCCGGTCTCCTTCAGTTTCGAAATGACGCGGACTTTGTCCTGGGGCAGCAGATCGGCATGGACTTCATCAACGCCGCATACTTTGCCCACGGCGGCCGCGACCCTCTTGTTGTCGCCCGTCAACATGGCGATGCGTTTGACCCCAAGCTCGCGCAGCCGGGCAATCATTGCGGGCGCTTCGGGACGGATTTTATCGGCGACGGCGATAAAGCCGAGATAACGAACGGTTGCGGCCTTGTCCTCGCCCTTGATTTCACCGACGAGCATGCCCGTTTTTCCCTCGTCATGCAGGAGGTTCATCTGCTTTTCGAGTTCCGCGCGTTCAGGCGATTCGTAGCCGTCAAAATATTTGAGATTTCCGACGGCGATGCGGCGCCCGCAGACGTCGGCGCTGACGCCGTGCCCGGCGACCGACTGGAATTTCCGGCATCGTTCAATCGGCAGGCGACGGCGCTTTGCCTCCGCGACGATGGCCCGGGCGATGGGGTGCTCGCTGCGGTCCTCGACGGCGGCGGCGAGCCAGAGCAGTTCCTCGCGAAAACAGGCGGCATCCGCTTCGCTTTGTTGCGGGTTGATGATCACCTGCAAGTCGGTGACGACAGGCTGGCCTTCGGTCAACGTGCCGGTTTTGTCAAAGGCAACGGCCTCGATGGCAGCAGCCCGTTCGAGATAAGCGCCGCCTTTGAAAAGAACGCCCCGGCGAGCCGCCGCCGCGATGGCCGAAAGAATCGACGCCGGCGTGCTGATGACCAACGCGCAGGGGGAAGCGACCACCATGACCGTCATCGCGCGATAAAAACTCGATTGAAATGGTTCGCGCAACAGCCAAACCGGAATGATGATGAGCGATACCGTGAAGAGAATCACCCCAAAGGCGTACCATTGCTCCCCTGTTTCAAGGAAACGCTGCGTTTGCGCCTTCTGGCTCTGCGCTTTTTCGACGAGTTCAATCAGCTTGGCCAGGGTCGATTCGGTCGCGAGTTTGGAGACGCGCATTTCCAGGCCACCCTGCTCGTTCAGCGTTCCGGCAAAGAGAGTATCCCCCGTCTTTTTTTCGACCGGCAACGATTCGCCGGTGATGGACGCCTGGTTCACCGTGCTGGCGCCCTCGGTGACGATGCCATCCACCGGGATGCTTTCGCCGGGACGCACCACGACGATGTCGCCGACAGCCAGCTCCTCAATGCGGACAAGCCTGGTCTCCCCCTCCCGTTTACAGAGGGCGGTTTCGGGCCGCAATTTCATCAGCGCCGAAATGGCGGACCGGCTCCGCTCGATAGCCAGTTCCTGCAACGTATTCGAGAGGGAGAAAAGAAAAAGGAGCATCGCGCCTTCAAACGCGTGGTTGACGTAGGCGGCGCCGAGCGCGGCCAGGATCATCAGCAGGTCGACATCAACCGTGCCGCGAAGGAGAGAGCGGACGCCCTTGATCGTCCCCCGCCAGCCGCCCGCGAGGTAGGCGGCGAGGAAAAACCAGGGCGCAAACCCGGCGGGAAGACCAATCCAGACGCCAAATCGTCCCGCCACCATGAAAACGAACGTCGCGATAACGCAGAGAATTTCGGGATCGGCCCAATTGACGCCGGAGAGAAGGCCCGGCACGTGGGCGGGTCTGCGCGATGGCGGGATCTCACGCAAGACAGCGTCCGCCTCTACTGTCCGGGCCGGATCGGCAACCAACGGCTCAGCCAGCGAAACAGGCAGGTCGGTTTTTTCGCTCATGCCGCCATGTTAACCGGGCCGGCGGCAGGCACAAACGATTATCGCGGGAGTCATCAACGCTTGCCGGAATGGATTAGTGACGCGAACCTACTAGAAATGAAATCATCACGTCTTTTTGTCCTTATTGTGACCGGCTGTTGTTTTCTCCATGGCGAACCGATATGGGCTCAAAATTCCACCCCAGCCTACATTTTTCCGAAACAATTCAGTGCTGATGAGATTGTAACAACCAAAAGACCCAACGATATCGAGACGAGAAAAACCTATGTCGATAAAGACAAAATTCGCTGGGATGTTGGTGATCAAGCTGCACTTATCTTTCGCATGGATCAACAAAAATTGTATATAATGCTGCCGAGCCAGAAAAAGGTCACGGTTAGGCCGCTTACCTCTCCGGGGATGAAAATGAGCGAAAATGAACTAGCTGTGTCGTCCCTCAACTTTGGGGACAACACGAAAGTGGAAGAAATTGGCTCCGAACCACTTGATGGTGTTGCCACCGACAGGTACAAGCTGACACTCAGTGATGGCAAAGCGCCGGGCGGCGTGGGTACCCTCTGGATCAACGCAGCCAAACAATCCCCGATTAAGTTTACGTCTGACGATGGCGCCTTAACGATTGAGTGGAAAAATTTTCAACCGGGATCGCAGGATGCCGCTCTTTTTGAGCCACCCGCCGATTACCAAGTTATAAATGTACCGGACGACCTATATAAGCCTAAGCCACTTCCTTCTGAACCGATGACTGCCGCCAAGGCGTTGGACCTTTTGTCGCCTGCGAGGCATGTCGCTGATCCTGAGTGGTTTTGTTGGGCTGCTGCTTTGCCCGAATCCGCTGATTACACGCCCGAAAACATAAAAACTGCAAATCTCGTTCACCAGCAATTCGACGCCATCGAATATATCGGCGCTCATCAGATCAAAGAAGGGATTCCCAATCTGATAGAGTATTTGAATTACCGCTCCGCGATTCCGCCAGTCAGTAGTCCAGCTCATCACATGGGACCGGGAGATTTGGGATACATTAAATCATATTATGTTGCTTTTGGAGCTTTGGTGGACATGCCGGGGGCGGCTCCCATCTTAAAGGACTATTGTCTCGATGAGAAAAATCCCCTGGGCTATCGGATAGCCACCCTTCACGCTCTCAAATACATCGATACAAGCACTTTTGAGGAGTGTTGGTCTGATTTGAAAAAGGGCGAAAGCCTACCTAGCGTGCAATCGTATCTGGACAATTTAAAAACCAATACGGTAGCGGCTCAATATCGGGGCGTTCCCAGTTTTAAATGAATTTTGGATAGTTATCACGGAAGCCATTAACACTTGCCGGAATCGATTTGCGGCGCGATCCTGCCAGAAATGAAACCCTTACGCCTTCTCCTCCTTATCGTGACTGGCTGTTGTTTTCTCCCTGGCAAGCCGGTATGGGCTCAGAATTCCATGCAAGCCTACGTTTTTCCGAAACAATTCAGTTCCGATGAAGTAGTGACGACCAAGGAAGGCCGGACGGTAACGATGAAAACCTACGTCGATAATGGCAAGATTCGCACCGAGACCAGTATGAACGGCATGGTCATGACTTCCATTGTCCGCACGGACCAACAAAAAATGTACTCGGTGCTGGCGAGCCAGAAGATGGTGATGGTTTTGCCCCTCGATCCGGAAAAGATCAAACAAATGCTGCCTCCTGGTTCCGGAGGAGACGCGCAGGTTGAAAAAGTCGGATCCGAACCAGTCGATAGTATCGCCACCGACAAGTACAAGATAACGAACAGCGACGGCAAAGTGCTTTTCCTTTGGGTCGACGCGGCCAGACAATGCCCGGTCAAGATGGCATCCCAGGATGGCGCCTTTACGATGACATGGAAAAATTTTCAGACGGGACCGCAGGATGCCGCGCTTTTTGAGCCGCCCGCCGATTACCGGATGATCAATATGCCGCAGCCGGCTGTCGCGCCGCCTCCCGGCGGAGGTGGCTAAAGAAATAGAGGAACAGGCGGCCTCTTGTCCGGGCTGGGGAATGGCCTATACTTTAAGTCTGTGCCTTTTTCAGAAAATTTTCGCAATCCCGAACTGTTGGAGAGCCGTGTCCTCCAGCGTTTCGCCGGGTTGCTGCGGCCTAAACCGGCGGCGCAGTTGGAGCAGATGGCCGGCGACGCGGAACGGCTGACTCGTCAGTTTTTCGGGCGGACCATGCGGCTCTTCGCGCCGCTTTATCTTTCCAACGAGTGCGTGAATATCTGCAGATACTGCGGTTTTTCGCGGGATAACGCGATCTTACGGACGACGCTGACGGGCGACCAGGTGGAAACGGAAGCACGGCATCTCGCCACACTCGGTTTTCGCAACGTGCTTCTGGTGGCGGGCGAGCATCCGAAATTTGTCGCGCCCGGTTATCTCGCGGAATGTGTGAGCCGGTTGCGCCCATTCATCCCCGCGCTGTCGCTGGAGGTGGGACCGATGGAAACTTCCGATTATGTACCGATTGTGCAAGCCGGCGCGGAGGGATTGGTCGTCTATCAGGAGACGTATGACCGCGAAACCTACACGGAACTGCATACGGCGGGGCCGAAGAAGGATTTTGATTGGAGGCTCGATTGTCCGGAGCGGGCTTACGCGGCCGGCTTTCGCAGACTCGGCGTCGGGGCGCTCTTCGGTTTGGCGCCGTGGGAAGATGAGGCGCTGCGATTGGCCGCGCACATCGATTATCTGTTGCGGCATTGCTGGAAATCGTCGCTGACGGTTTCGTTGCCGCGCCTGCGTCCGGCGGCGGGCGAGTTCCAGCCCAGGCACGAGTTCAGCGACCGCGCTTTTGTCCAGGTGATCCTGGCATTACGGCTCTGTTTCCCGCAGGTCGGCGTGGTGCTTTCAACGCGGGAATCACCGGCGTTGCGCGACCGGCTGATGCGGCTGGGCGTGACGATGATGAGCGCCGGCTCGCATACGGAACCGGGAGGCTACACGGGCGCGGGGGCCGAATCGCTCCACCAAACGCGGCGGGGCAAAGCGGTGCCGGTCATCGCCTCGGAAGGCGAGCATCTGGGCGCGACAGAGCAGTTTGCCATTGCCGACGAGAGATCGCCGGCGGAGGTATCGGCGAAATTGCGGGAATTGGGCATCGAACCGGTCTGGAAGGATTGGGACGCGGCCCTGGCGCCGGTTGCCGCGGATTAGTCGCCGTATTTCTGAAGAGGTTTCGGCACCCACCAGGAAGTGATATCGAAACAGGGTCGCGGCGCGAAGGTTTTGACGTTTTGATAACGGTCGGAAATGACGACGATTTCTTTGGGGTAGGTCAGAAAAGAAACGGGATAATCATCGTGGATGATTTTGTGTAGTTGCCGGTAGAGGGCATTGCGTTTGTCATCGTCGTATTCGAGCCGGGCTTCGTCCATGAGCTTGTCGGCGGCGGGATTTTTATAGCCGATAAAATTGGAGCTTTTTTTGATGTCGGCCTGAGAACCATGCCAGATTTGATACGGATCCCCGTTGGGAATGTCGAGGGACCACCCCGCCAGAACGGCGTCGAATTTCCAGTCATCGGTGCGGTCGATCAGCTGGGCAAACTGAAGTTCGGAAAGTTTCAGATCGATGCCGTACCGGCGAAAAGATTCCTGAATAAGCTCGGCGATTTTCTGGCTCCTATCGCTGGCCGCGGGATAAAGAAGAGTAAAGCTAAGGGGCTGATTATTATTGTAAAGAAGACCGTCGCCGTGGTCGTTCTTCCAGCCGGCTTGGTTGAGAAGTTGAAGGGCAAGGGTGGGGTCATAAGGCGTGGGGGGAACGTCTTGATTATAGCTCGGCTGGGAGGGGAGATCATAACCCGAAGTTTTGCCGGCATATTGGCCGAGATAAACTTTGGAGATGATCTCGTCGCGGGGGATGAGAAGGTCGAGGGCGTGTCGGACACGGATGTCGGAAAAGAGGGGCAGCCGGAGGTTGTAGCCGACGTAGTTGTAGGCGGGATAAGGATAGACAATCTCATGCAGGCGAGCCATGGCGGGGCTGGGCGCGAGGCTGTGCTTCCAGATAAGCGGAGAGACTTCATCGTAAACGTCGATTTCGCCTTTTTTGATGATCTGGGCGGCGATGTAATCTTCTTCGATAACTTCGTAGATGATCCGTTTGGGATAGCGGGGATTAGAGGTGTCCCAGTAATCGTCGTTGCGCTCCAAAACAATATCAGAACCGGTGTCCCAACGGACGAACTTATAAGGGCCGGTGCCGATAGGATGCCGGGCGAAGGGATGCTTATTGAAGTCGGGCTCGCCCTGTTCCAAAATATGTTTTGGGATGATTGGAAGCTCACCGAGTTCCTCAAGGGTTTTGAAATAGCGCTGGGAAGCGATGAAGCGGACCGTATAAGGATCGAGGATCTCACACGATTTGATATTGTTGAAATAGAGGCGCAGAAAGGCGCAGTCCGTTTGGGGATCCTGAACTTTGTCGTAGGTGTACTTCACATCCTCGGCGGTAAAGGGCTGGCCATCATGCCACTTGACGCCATGGCGGAGATGAAACGTATAGGTGAGTTGATCAGGTGAAGTTTCCCATCTTTCGGCCAGGCACGGTTCGAGTTTGAGGGTAAAGTTGTCCATTTGAAGGAGTCCTTCACAGACAAGATTGCTCCGAATGAGCTGGCCGTTGGTATCTTGACCCGTGATGGGGTTCAGGCTGTCAACGTCGGCATTAATCCGCTGGACGACCCAGTCACCCTGCACTGGCGGCCCGGCGGCCTCGGGTGGCGGCTGGCCGGAAGCGTTTGAAGCCGTTTTTTCTTGGCGAGAGCACGCGGTCAGAAGAAGGAAGAAGCAGACAGCCAAGGATAAGCGAACGAATTGAGACATGTGGAAGTGAAAAATGGGCCGAAAAGGCACACAAGTCCATTCGGTTTCGGATGAAAATAGGTTATGAATAGAATAAACTATTAAGTTAAGATGACATCCAAGCCTCTAGCATTTCTTAAACCACAGATGGAAGGAAATAGGGCCACTTAAATGAAATACTATTTGTGTAAGATTCTTTTTATAAATATCTAGAATATGTTTTTACATATTTTTTTATCTGCGGAGAGGAATTAAATTTTTATCATGCAAACCGTGTTTGACAGTGCAGTGGGCAGAACCGAAACTGAGACATGATTTTTACGCAGGAACGGCTGGACAACGGAACGCAACTCGCGGTGGCGGAAATGCCGCATGTTGAGAGCGTATCGCTTGGTTTTTGGCTGGGCGTGGGTGGGCGACATGAATCCCTGCGGCAAAACGGCATCTTCCATTTTTTGGAACACATGTTTTTCAAAGGGACAACGCGGCGGACGGCAAAGGAGATTTCCGAGGCGGTGGAAGGCGTGGGCGGTTACCTCAATGCGTTCACGGCGGAAGAGATGACTTGTTATTATGCCCGGACGAGCGCGAAGCACCTTCATTCCCTGGTCGAGGTGATGAGCGATATGTTGTTGCGGGCGACGTTTCCAGCCAGCGAGATTGAGCGCGAACGGAGCGTTATCCAAGAGGAGATCCGGATGTATGAGGATCAGCCGTCGCAATTGGCGCAAGATGAGGCAACCGCGCTGCTCTGGTCAGATAACGCACTGGGACGTCCGCTGGCGGGCACGAGCGAGAATATCCAGAAAATGAAGCGGCGCGACCTGCTCCATTACCGGCATAAATTCTATCATTCCGGGAATTTGTGCATTACCGCTGCGGGCAAAACCGATCTCACCGAGGTCAAAGAATTACTGCGTCCACTCTTGAGGCAATTTCCGCAGGGAAATCGCGCGGCTTTTATGCCGGTGGCCCGGCGGCAATCGGCGCCGCGGTTTAAAGTGATCCGTAAGCCCGTGGAACAGACTCAGTTTGCGGTCGGGCTGCGGGGCGTCTCGCGGCACGATCCCCGGCGCGCCGCGTTCCGGCTAATGAGCGTGATGCTGGGTGAAAACATGAGTTCGCGGCTTTTTCAGAATGTGCGGGAGAAACACGGCCTAGCTTATTCAATTGGAACGACCGTGAACTATTACCACGAGACAGGCAGCTTGTTCATCAATGCCGGTGTCGAAAACTCGAAGACGGCCCAGACCCTGCGGCTTTCCCTTCAAACCGTGGCGCAATTGGCCCGCCGCGCGCCGGGCCAACGGGAATTGCGCCGGGCCAAGGAATATACCTGCGGGCAGATTCATCTCAGCCTGGAGAGCACGGACAATCAGATGATGTGGCTGGGCGAGAACCTGCTGGGACATGCCCGCGTCATCGACCCGAAGAAGCTGATTCAACAGATCGAGGCGGTCACAGCGGAGGAAGTCCGCGACGCGGCGGCGCTCCTCGTGCACGATGAACGGCTCAATCTCGCGGTGGTGAGCCCGACGGCGGAACTGGCTGAAATCGAAGCCGCGGCGAAGTTTGAGTGAGGACCTCTAGAACTCATTGCAAAAGCAGCCATGG
>DATJMI010000083.1:0-24633 GCA_035508775.1 Methylacidiphilales bacterium | reverse complement strand
TTCGGTCCGGTGCAGCTGGGGCCCGTCACCTTCTCCGTTTTCTGGATGTTGCTCGGGGTCTCGCTGACCATCGTTGGCCTGCAAAGCTTTTACATGGGCTGCCTCGCCCGTCTTCTCTACGACTATTCCGGTACGGCACGGCGCTACTGGCTGAACATTTTTTCGTACAACCGGTCGATGATTTTTAGCGGAGTGCTGGTTTTTGGTGGAGGCCTTTTCCTGCTCCCACTCTGCTATGCCTATTGGAAGCTGAATTTGAAACTTCCGGTGGAAATTGGAACGATTCACCACATGGCCATCACCGGCCTTCTTTGCGTCATGCTGGGCTTCATGAATTTTCTTTTCACGCTTGTCTTGCACGCCATCGCCGCCGCTTTGGATGACAATGAAATCCGCTCCTGAAATCTCCCGCGCCTCCTCATACGGACAGGATTATGCGCCCACATGGGTCGATTGCTTCGGTGTATGGCTCTCATGGCAAAAAATCCGTCCCGTATTCGACCGCATGGGATCCCAGCCGCGATTGGGCGATTTCGGGGCCGGTTATCATGCCGCGCTGACTCGCCAGGTTCTCGGCCGCGTCTCGAAGGCCGTGGTTATCGATCTCCAGCTCTCACCTGGGATAAAGAACCATCCGAAAGTGCAAGCTGTTGAAGGCGCGTTGCCCGATGCGCTGGAAGCCCTTGCTTCGGAATCGCTTGATATCATTATTTGCAATTCCGTGATCGAACATCTCTGGGAGCCGCAGAAAACACTGGACCATTTCTACCGGTTGCTTGCGCCCGGCGGATGTTGCCTGGTCAACGTCCCTTCCTGGCGCGGCAAATGGTTTCTGGAATTTTCCGCCTTTCGTCTCGGGCTCAGCCCGGTCACCGAAATGAATGACCACAAGAACTACTACGATCCGAAGGATCTTTGGCCGCTGCTGGTTCGCGCCGGTTTCCAGCCTTCGGACATCGCATGCGGGACGCACAAATTTGGCCTGAACACTTTTGCGAATTGCCGCAAAGTGGCTTCCAATTGAAGTTATGATGGAAAACCGTGACGATTGGGATCAGCACTGGGCCAACTACGATCTCACTGCGCGTTACAACCCCGCGCAAGCCTATCGCCGCGAAATAACCCTGCACTGGATTAAATCTCAGCCCGCCGCCGCCGCCCGCATTTTGGATATCGGAAGCGGTCAGGGAGATCTGGCCGTTATTTTGGCCCAGGCTTTTGCCGGCTCCGAAATTGCCGGGATCGAGGCCAGCGCCATCGGTATCGCCCAGTCCCGGATCAAGGCTCCGTCCGTTTCTTTTTTCCAGCGCGATTTGCTGATCGAGCCTGCTCCGGATGACGGCTTGCGGGAATGGGCCACCATGGCCATTTGCAGCGAAGTGCTCGAGCATGTGGACCAGCCCGAGATTGTTCTCGCCAATGCCGCGCGATATCTCCGGCCTGGCGCTCCGCTTCTCATCACTGTGCCGGGCGGTCCCATGTCTGTCTTCGACCGGCATATTGGCCACCGCCGGCATTTTGACACCCAGTCTCTCAAGAAATTGATTGGCGACGCCGGACTGGTGCCCGAACGGGTGAGCGGTGTCGGTTTACCGTTTTTTAATCTCTATCGCATGATCATCATCCTTCGAGGCAAAGCCCTGATTAGGGATGCCAGCGCCGAAAGCCGTCAGGATGTTGGATTGCTGGCTCGTATCGCCATGGGCACCTTCTCGCGCGTATTGAAGCGGCGCATGAACAGCTCATCGTTGGGTTGGCAAATGATCGGCGAAGCTCGCAAGCCTGACTGATCGCAGATCCGTGCGGCGCTGCAGCCGGTAGCCGCGCGACGTTCTGATTCGGCGTGGCCATGGCTGGCAGTTCTTCTTGGAAGGGCAAAGAATCGTTGTGCTGCGCGTCGGTGAAGACAAAGCTGGTAAAGATGGCGATAACCTCTTAAAAGATTCACTTCTCCAAATCGACCTCTCTTTAAAAATGCTTTTTCCCGGTATCCCATGAAATCATTCTTCGATATGTTCCGCAGTTCCAGCGGCAAGAATTACATCGTCACATTTGCCCTGGTCAGCACACTCTTTTTTCTTTGGGGTTTCTGCAACGGCATGATTGACGTGCTGAACAAGCATTTCCAAAACTCGCTTCACATCAGCAAGGCCGAATCGGGTTTTGTGCAGTTTGCCAACTTCATCGGTTATTTTGTCATGGCGATTCCTTCAGGTTTGCTGGCCAAGCGTTTTGGTTACAAGGGAGGCATTCTTATCGGGTTGGTCCTAATCGCCTCGGGAGCTTTCTGGTTCATTCCCGCGACGTGGATCGGCACGTTTGCGGCCTTTCTCACCGGTCTATTCATTCTCGCAACTGGCCTGACGCTCCTGGAGACCATTGCCAATCCCTACACCACCGTCTTGGGCCCTCCGGTATCGGGGCCGGCACGGATCAACCTCGCCCAAACTTGCAACGCTTTGGGAACTTTCCTGGGGCCGCTTCTGGCGGGAGCTTTCATTCTCTCTTCCACAGGCAAAGCCAACACCAGCAACAGCACGCTTTTCATTCCGTATCTTTTCATTGCCGGGCTGGTTGTCGTGCTGATTATCCTTTTTTGGAAAGCGGAGATTCCCGATCTTCAAGCGGAAGACGACGCGGCAACGGTGGCCGGCTCCTCAAAAACCGACCTCTTGGGCCGCTGGCATTTTACCTTGGCGGTAGGAGCGCAATTTTTTTATGTGGCGGCACAGATCGGTGTATGGGGCTATTTTATCAACTATGTCACCAGCCCGGACATGCCCAACATTCCCGAATGGATGGCCAAATTTTTTCCGGCGGGATGGACTTATTTTGGTTTTCCGCAGATGAACAGCGCCAATGGCCAGATCGAAACCATTACGACCGTGGCCCAGGCTTGGCATGTGACCGATTTGGGAGGTTCGAAAGCCTTCGCCGGCGGTATTCTTTGCTTTCTGGCGGGACGGTTCATTGGCAGTATGATCCTGCGGGTTTGCAGCGCGCACCTGACCTTGGCCGTTTTTGGTTTGATCAATACGATCATGATGGCACTAGTCATGTTGCCGTTAGGCTGGGTCTCCGTCGCGGCACTATTTCTCAGCTGTTTTTTTATGTCGATTATGTACCCGACGATTTTTGCGCTCGGCATCCGCGGACTGGGTGAGGACACCAAAATCGGATCATCGTTGATCGTGATGGCGATTGTGGGCGGAGCAATCATGCCGCTCTTAATGGGCTGGCTGGCCGATAGCTTCTCTATGAGGATGGCTTTCGGCATGCCCTTGTTCTGCTTTCTCTACGTGATGTTTTACGCCGCCTTCTGGCCGAAATTGGAGCAATTGGACACGGGCCACGCCGTGGAAGACTGAGGCACCTCAACCCGTTACCAGCTTGATCCGGGTATCGCGGAAATCATTATCATCCGCCGAATCATCCCAGGCGAATAGCACCGGCCCGATCCGCTGGCCGCGCGAAGCCACCCAGGGCAGCGCCGCGTTCGGGCTGCTCCGCTTATGCCAGCCGACCAGCATCAACTCGTATGGCAAGGACTGTGCCGGCACGGTCAGGGAACTTGGGCGCAGAATGAAACTGCCCAACTGGCTTTCGAACCGCTGCCCGTCGAGATAAAGTACCACCGCCTGTTCCCATGCGCCGTCAAAGCTGGCGTAAAGAAATACCTCCCGCTGAGCCGGGACGATTAACGAAAGCGCAGTTGTGGGATGAAGCGTTGATTCAATTCCTTCCGGATCGTATTGCAGAGACATAAGGAGCGGGAGTTGATATTGAATGGCGGGGGCAACCCAATCGGGCCACGCCGAGTGTCGCTCCCGTCCGCGCCATGGCGAGCGAAATCGATTAATAAAAGTCGCCACGCGACTCATGCCTACTTTTGGGACAGCCTCTTAGCGAAAGATATCAAGAATGTGATCGATGACGCTTCGCGCATCCGGCGGCTGGTCTTCTTGCGGCGCGGCCGCCTGTTCCTGTTCGAGCAGGCCGCGCTGATCCGCCGTCAGATAATAGCGTTCACCGCGGCTGAAGAGACTTCCGCCGACGCTCACTTCCTGTAATCCGTCCGGCGCTGGGAAATCTTTCATGGGATACCGCCCCGTTTCCTGTTTCATCACGTTGGCCCAGACCGGCAGCGCCACCTTGGCCGCGTAACCGCCCGAGATCACCTCCCGTGGCGTATCGTAGCCGATCCACACCCCGGCGGCCAGATGCGAGGTGTAGCCTTCAAACCAGGTATCCTTATAATCGTTCGTCGTTCCCGTCTTGCCCGCCGCCGGAGCTGAAAATCTGTATTCTTCGCGCACCGGCGATCCGGTCCCGAAATCGAGCACATTTTGCAGCATGCCCGTAACCTGCCGCGCCACTTGGGGCGTGAAGACCCGGTGAGCTTCCGGTTCATAGGCGTAAATCACCCGGTTACGGTCGTCCAGTACCCGCGTCACAAGATGCTGCCGCACCCAAACACCCTGGTTGGCAAAGGTCGCATAGACTCCCGTCAATTCGTTCAAGCTCATGGCGCATGCGCCCAGATAGCTTGAGGGCAAAGGTGGAATATCGGAGGTCACGCCGCATTGGTGAGCGTAGGCATTCAGCAAGTTCGGCCCTACAATGGTACCCATCCGTTCCGCGGCGTAATTGTTGGAAGTCACCAGCGCGTCGTTGACTCGCAGGAGGGTGGGCTGCGCGTCATCCATCGGCACGATAGCCCTGGAAGAAGTAAGATTAAACGGGGTGGCGTCAATCGTGCTGGCTGGACAGTAGCCCTTGGTGGCGAAGGCGGTGGCGTAAATCAGCGGTTTCAGGGTCGATCCCACCTGCCGCCGCGCCTGCATCGCGCGGTTATACTGGCTTAACGCGAAGTCCCGCGAACCGACCACGGCGCGGATATCTCCGGTGGTGGGGTCCATCGCGAAAAACGCTCCCTCCAGCACATCTTCGTCCGGAAGTCCGGTGTTCGGATCACCGAATCCGCCGGAATGGGTTTCCCCCTTCGATTTTTCAATCTCATTGATCCGCGCCGCCAGCGCGTTTTCCGCCACCGTCTGCAACTGGGAATCAATTGTCGTCGAAATCTTGAACCCGCCCTCCTGAAGCATGGTCGGATCGAGAATCTGTTCAAGTTCCCGCCGCACTTCGCTGGTCGCGAAACCACCGCCGAAGTCGGGCCGCGGCCGCAACGCCAGGGGCGCCTTGGAGGCGCGCTCCGCCTCCTTCGCGGAGATGTCTCCCGCTTTCACCATGCGGTCCAGCGCCCGGTCCCGCGCCGCCCGCGCCATGTCGATATCCTTCCAGGGCGAGGAGGCGTTTGGGCTTGAAATCATTCCGGCCAGCAGCGCGCACTGCGCCAGATTCAGCTGATGGGTTGAGCAGCCAAAGAAAGCATAGGCGGTTGTTTCCGCGCCGTAGAGCCCCTGCCCGAAATAAATCCGGTCGAGGTAATAGCGCAGAATTTGTTCTTTGGTGTAGGACTCCTCGATCCGGTGCGCGAAAAAAATTTCCAGCAATTTTCGGTCGTATGTCCGCTCCAGCCGCCCGATGCTGTTGCGGGCCAATTGCTGCGTGATGGTGCTGCCTCCCTGCCGCGGGCCGCGACCGAGCAGATTTGACGCCGCTGCGCGCAGGATGCCGATCGGATCAATCGCCCCGTGCGCATAGAACCGGCGGTCTTCCGTTGCCACCACCGCTTCGGCCAGCAGCTTGGGCACCGGTTTGTCCCTCGGCAATTCGATCCGGTCTTCATCGAAAAAACGGCTAAACGGATGCCCCTGGTAATCATAAAGGATCGATGCTTTGGGCATGCTCGTGACCACATGAATGTCAATCAATCCAGCCCGTATGCTGTAGAAAATGTAGACGAGCATGAAGCAAGACGATCCGGCAATGAGCATTCCCGCCAGGGCCCAAATCCACCAATTTGTTGCCGGTTTGCGGGATGGACGCCTGGCGCGTCTCGACAGAGGGGGAGGTCTTTTCTTGTTCATCAACAAATACCGGCTCCGCGGTGAAAATGAGGCTAAAGACTATCCGAAAAACAGACGTGGGTCACACCGAAAGGATTTGATAATTGCTAGTGCACTTCACTGGGGACTTGGCCCGAGGGCGAAGCGCCGTCCGCAGTGGCCTGCGCGGCCTTGGCCCGGGCCTCGAGCAGGATACGGTGCAGCAAGTAAACGATGATCAGGACGTTTCCCAGCATCAGCACCACTTTCCACCATGCCAGCTTATAATAGAGCCAGTAGCCTTCCATCGGAAGGAAGGAGCCGGTTACGATCACCACAAAGTATTCCGCCCAATGTTTCTTCAGGTAAAGACCGGTACCTTCCGTGGCAAACACCGCCGCGTAAAAGAAATTGAGATAGGCCAACAACCGAAGGCGATGAGGCGTCAGGTTGGCCGCCGCCTCATAAAGCCATTTCAGGAAATGGTTTTCCGAATCAGGATTCTTCCACGGGTCAGGGTCGAGGTGGAAGGGATCGATGATATAAGTTTGCAAAAACAGAACCAAGTCGTGATGAATCAACTTCAGCAAGGTCAACCCGAGCAACAAGGCCACCGCGGCCTTGATGAATTTGTAAATCGCGATGATGCGGAGGACAATATCCTCCCACGGGGCAACTTTAATTGGGGGCTCGGACATGCTGGCTTTTGGACGCAAGAGGCTGGTTTCAAGTTCGATCAAAGATACATCGTTCTTAATTGATTAGCGAATAAGCCGCTCGCAAGTGTTTTATCATGCATCGACTTATGGCAAAGCTCCACCTTTTTTCTGGAATCTATCCAAAAAGTAAGTCTAAACCACATCAAGGGTCGCCTGTGGGCCGGATCAGCTCGTCCCATCACGCTTTCACAAATTCATGCTTTGTTGTCTAATGGGCGCGATGAAGGGATTAATGCCCGGGGCGGAATGGATTGAGGCCGACGGGTTGGGTGGATTCGCCAGCGGAACGGTTGCTGGCATCCGCACGCGCCGTTATCACGCCCTACTGCTGGTGGCGACCGCGCCACCTTCCGGTCGCATGGTGCTGGTCAACGGATTCGATGCGGGGGTGGCAACAGCCGCCGGTTGGCTCGCCTTATCTTCCCAGCATTATGTGCCCGGAGTAAACGTGCCGGATGGAGCGGCCCGGTTGGAAGGATTTTTATCCGAGCCATGGCCGCAGTGGATTTATACCGTCCCGGGCGGGAAGATTTTTCACGAATGTTTTGTCCCTCACGAAACAGCGGGGGTGGTGTTGCGCTGGCGTTGGGAATCCGATGGGAAAGAAATGGAGAACGAAGAAGTCCGAAGCGCCGGATTGAACCAACTGCAGGTGCGGCCTTTTTTTTCGGGGCGAGATTTTCACGCGACCCATCACGAAAACAGGGCCTTCCGTTTTGACCCCGAGGCTGTCCCGGAGGGCCAACGGTGGCATTTTTACGATGGCGTGCCCGCCGTTGTGGCCGGAAGCAACGGCATCTACCATCACGAGCCGCACTGGTACCGGAATTTTCTCTACGACGAGGAGTTGGCGCGCGGTCTCGATGCCACCGAAGATCTGGCCGCTCCGGGCCGGTATACTTTCGATCTCGCCGCCGGGCCGGCCACGCTGATTTTTTCGGCGCCCGATTGTGGCGGCGGTATTTTTGCCGGTCCGGTGGCGGAAATAGCCGAATCGTTGGCAAAGGAAGAAAAAACGCGCCGAGACACATTTCCCTCGCCGCGCTTACGCGCGGCCAAAGCCTATCTGGTAAAACGAGGGACTGGTAAGACCATCATCGCCGGATATCCCTGGTTTGGCGACTGGGGCCGTGACACGTTCATCGCCATGCGCGGCCTTTGCCTCGCCACCGGCCGGTTGCGCGACGCACGCGACATCCTCACCGCCTGGGCGGGGACCGTCTCGCAAGGGATGTTGCCCAACCGGTTCCCCGATCATGGCGAACCACCCGAGTATAATTCGGTCGATGCCTCGCTCTGGTACGTCATCGTGGTCCATGAATTTCTCCAGGCGGCTCAGAAAGTTCCGAAATTCGATCCTCAGACCGGCGTTCTCCTCGCTGCGACGGAGGCGATCTTGCAAGGCTACCGGCAGGGCACGCGCCATGGGATACGATGCGATGCGGATGGGCTTCTGGCCTGCGGCGAGGCGGGGGTTCAACTCACTTGGATGGACGCAAAGGTCGGCGACCGGGTAATTACTCCCCGCATCGGCAAGCCGGTTGAAATCCAGGCACTGTGGCTCCATGCGGTGGCGATTGCCACCATGCGCAAAGACGAGTGGCTTACAATCTGGACCAAAGGTCGCCGGTCATTTCGGGAACGTTTTTGGAACGAGAGGCGGGGATGTCTCTACGATGTGGTTGAGGTCGATCACCAGCCAGGAAAAACCGATGACCGGATCCGTCCGAACCAGATTTTCGCGGCGGGCGGGCTCCCCATCGCACTTCTCGATGAAGATCAGGCCGCGCGCGTGGTACGGATCGTGGAGGAGAAACTATGGACTCCGATGGGCTTGCGTTCGCTGGCACCGGGCGAGCCGGGTTATTGCGCCCGTTACGAGGGAGCCCCGGCGGAGCGCGACGAAGCTTATCATCAGGGAACAGTCTGGCCATGGCTGGCGGGGCCATTTATTGAGGCCTGGCTAAATGTGCATGGATGGACGCCGGAAAGAAAAGCCGAAGTGCGACAAAAATTTCTTTCCCCTCAATTACTTCGTTCCGATTTGCCGGGCTTGGGGCACGTCCCGGAAATCGCCGATGCGCAACCGCCCCACATCCCACGGGGATGCCCGTTCCAGGCCTGGTCGTTGGGAGAAATCGTGCGGTTGCAAAAAATTCTCGGCGACGCCCGCCCGATGATGAGTACATTTGATGAGGAGAACGAAGGACCATGAGGATTGCCGTTACGTCAGGCCCGAGCTACGAGCCGCTCGACAAAGTGCGGAGAATCAGCAACTTCTCGAGTGGCGAATTGGGCACGCTCTTGGCCGAGGGTTTCGCGCAGGCGGGCCACCAGGTGACCTGTTTTCGCGGGACGGCCTCGACCTTTTCCGAGCCATTATGGGGAGTGGAAGTCATCCCATTTGCCACGAATGACGACCTGGAGGCGGGCCTGCGTCAGTTGCCGGGGCGCGAGCAGGTCAACTTCCTTTTTCATGCAGCGGCTCTTTGTGATTTCCGGGTGGTGGAAATTGTCAATGAACGGAACGAGCCGGTTGGGCGCGAAAAAATTCCCAGCCGGGACGGCGCCTTGCGTCTCGTCTTGGAGCCCGCTCCGAAATTGATCGCCTCCTTACGGCGGATGTTCCCGGCGACGATCATTGTCGGCTGGAAATATGAGATGGACGGCGCCATGTCACACGTCCTGGCAAAAGGGCGCGCGCAAATGGAAGAATATTTGACGGACGCTTGCGTGCTCAACGGGAGCGCCTACGGACGCGGTTTTGGGATCATTTCGCGTTCAGGCGAACAGGCGCATCTCGCCGATAAAGCGGAATTGTGCCAGTTTCTGATCGACTGGGCGGAGCGGCAGCCGATATCCATACCGGCTCAGGGTTCGGACAGTTTCCATCCGCTGGCGAGCTTTGCGCCGCTGTCGCCCTTTATTTAGGGTCTTGGGAATAAATTGCCCGCGCGGCGCCTCATAACCGTAGACGGTCCAGAAAAGAACATGGCCGGTAACCGGCGAGCATTGCCGGGGCGAGAAAAAGAGGGTGACGGGAAATGAAATTGACCGGATTATCCATCCCGTCAGTCGCCTCCAAGCGTCACTGGTTTGAGCCATGCCCTCTCTGGATTTTGAAGAAATTGTCTCCCGCTATTATCCGATGCTCTACCGTTTTGCCCTTAGCCTGAGCCGCAACGAATTCGACGCCTGCGACTTGACGCAAGAGACATTTTCGATTTGGGCCAAGAAGGGGCATCTGCTGCGCGATACCACGAAGGTGAAATCGTGGCTTTTTACCACGCTCTATCGCGAATTCATCTCCGGTCTCCGGCGGGAGACGCGCTGGCCCAAACAGGAAATTTCCGAAGTGGAGGACGAGCTTCCCGCCATGGTTCCGGAAGCGCCCCATGCGATCGAAGCGGCGGAAGTGATGAAGGCGCTGCAATCGCTGGACGAAGCGTTTCGCGCTCCCCTGGCCCTCTTTTATCTCCAGGAGCAATCCTACGAAGAGATCGCGTTGATTTTGGATATTCCAGTGGGCACGGTCATGTCGCGCCTCTCGCGCGGAAAACAGAAATTGCAACAGGCTCTGGCGCGCCGCCAGTCACGGGAGGAAAGCCCATGACGCGCAACGAGGCGAAATTCGTCCTCCAGTCCATGCGGCCCGACGGCAGCGACGCAGACGATCCGGTTTTTGCGGAAGCGCTGGAGTTGGTTCAAACCGATTCCGAATTGAAGGCGTGGTGGGAAGCGCAGCAAAGTTTCGACCGCGAAATAGCGGCGAAACTCGAGGAAATTGCCGCGCCGCTCTCTTTGCGCGACACGATCATTAGCCAGCGCAACAAGGTCATCGCCCTGCCGCAGCGGTCGTACCTTGGCCCCTGGTTTGCGGCGGCGGCCGCGCTGGTCCTTATCGCGGTTATTCTAAATTTGTTTCTTGTCAATCCGTCCAGCGGATCGCCCGTCTTTAGCGAAGTCTATGTCACATCGGCGCTTGGCGCTTTGAATGACGATAAGCCTGCGCTGGGCATGACTTCACCCGACCATGGGCGGGTGATGGCGTGGTTGAAAGAGCGTCATGCTCCAACCGGAACTTTGCCGTCCCATCTGGCCGCATTGCCGAGCGTAGGCTGCCAAACATTCGAGGTCTATGGCCATACTGTTTCCTTGATCTGCTTCACGCTCGTCAATGGCAAGCTGGCCCACCTCTTTATCATGAACCAGGGCGCGCTAATCGACCCGCCCGGCAGCTCGCCTGAATATGCCGAGAAATACGGATGGTCCACGGCGATATGGTCGCGGGACGGCAAGAGTTACATTCTGGCGACCCGCGCTGGACCGGAAATATTGCATGCGCTGTTATGATGCGCGCGGGAGAGGAAAGCCGCCGGCGCGAAACAGCCGGGATAAATATTACTTCCCGGACGTAGCCACCAGTTTTTCTGCCAGATAATTAACGATCCGGCGCAGCTTTTCATCGGTCTTCATTTTCTCCTCGATGGACCGGGCGGCGTGCAGGACCGTGCCGTGGTCGCGACCGCCAAAAGCGTCGCCGATTTCATTCAACGACGCCGTGGTGAGCCGCCGGCTGAGGTACATGGCGACCATCCGGGGCAAGGCGATGTTGGCCGGACGCCGTTTGCTGCTCATGTCGGCGAGACGAAGATCGTAAGTTTCCGCGACGCGGCGCTGGATCAGGTCAATGTTGACGCTTTGCTGGCCTTCCTGCTGGAGAAGGTCGCGCAGGAGAATTTCGACCTGGGTGACGGTGACGCCGCGGCCATGAAGCGAAGAAAAGGCCGCCACGCGGTTGAGGGCTCCCTCGAGACGGCGGACATTGGTCTTGACCCGCTCGGCGATAAACTTAAGCACCGTATCGTCCAGTTTGTTGGGCAGGGACATCATTTTGTGCTGGAGAATGGCCAGGCGCGTTTCGGCATCGGGCGGTTGGAGTTCCGCCGTCAGTCCCCATTCAAAGCGGGAGGTAAGCCGCTTTTCGAGATTGGCGATTTCGGTGGGTGGAGAGTCGGCGGTGAGGACAATTTGCTTGCTGCCGTCAAAAAGCGTGTTGAAGGTATGAAAAAATTCCTCCTGCGAGCGGTCTTTGCCGGCCAGGAACTGGATGTCGTCGATAAGAAGGATATCAACCTGGCGATAGCTTTTACGGAACTTGGCGAGTTCTCCGTGCTGGATGGCGCTGATGTAATCGTTGGTAAACTGCTCGGAAGTGACGTAAAAGACGCGCAGGTGCTTTTTGTTTTTTTGGATGAGATGGCCAATGGCCTGCATGAGATGAGTTTTGCCCAGGCCGACGCTGCCGTGGAGGAAAAGGGGATTGTAAGTGCGAGCCGGAGCCTGGGCGACAGCCTGTGCTGCCGCGGCGGCAAACTGGTTATTCATCCCGACGACAAAAGTATCAAACGTATTGCGCGGGTTGAGGCAGGCCCCCCGGCTGTCAGAGGCAAGGGATCCGGGCTTGGAAACCGGTTCCCTTTTGCAAGTGGAGGCTTCGCTCCTGGCGAGAGCGGATGCGTCTGGCGTGGTGATGGCGGGCTGCCCGGATTCGGATTGAAAGACAATCGATATACTTTCGCCGAGCACACGCGAGGCGATAATGGAGAGTTGATGAAGGTAATTTTCCTCGATCCAATACTGGTAAATGCTGTTTTCGGAACTCAGGGTGAGTGTTTGATTGGCGTAATTTTCGATCCGCAGAGGGATGAACCAGCGTGTCACGGCGTCGGCCGAAATAACCTGTTGTAATTCAAGGCATATCGCCGCCCAAATTTGCTTTAAGTCAGTAGTTGGAGCCAAGTTATTCACACGTTATTTAGATTATCAGATGAGAGATAAGAGAGGGAAAAGAGGGATAAAAAAGAGACGTTTAAAGTCATAAGATATTGAAAATCAAGTTATTAGGTTGCTTTTGCTGATTGCTTGAAAGGCAATGGTGAAAATAACGCTTTTTTTCGTGCCTGAGTTATTCCCTGCCCCTCGAATAGCCGGAATAAAGAAGCTTTTTTTCCATGATGAGCTATTCTAATTTTGTTCTTCTCGCGGGAAAAGGAACGTAGTCACGTGAGGATTGAGCGGCAAGCGAAATGGTCGCGGAACTCGAAAATATTCTTTTG
The DNA here is from genome assembly GCA_035508775.1 of Methylacidiphilales bacterium. Classification (GTDB taxonomy): domain Bacteria; phylum Verrucomicrobiota; class Verrucomicrobiia; order Methylacidiphilales; family UBA1321; genus JABDGH01. The sequence goes on along the minus strand of DATJMI010000083.1, from coordinate 11,844 downwards.
TAATAATATTGACGCGGATTGAGCCGTCATTCTTCCAGTTTTTCCCGCAAAAAGTCGTTTTTCTCACATCTTTGTCACATTTTCAGAGGCGCTCCCTGGCGGAAAATAGAGGATGGAGCGCCAAATCGGACGGCTTTGAGTTGCTCGTTTGCAGGGTTCTTGCTTACATCGCCATCGGCTCACCCTGCGTCGTTCCAACGTCCCAATCTTTCTCCACGAGGTCTCCATGTCCACTATAACTCCTGAAAAGCCGGCTTCGCCGTCTCTGCCCGTGAAAGCCGGGAGCAAAAATATTGTGTCCGTCCTGAAGGAAAAGCGAATTTTTAAGCCTTCCGCAAAATTCGCCAAAAACGCGCGTATTGGGACATTCAAAAAATACCGGAAACTTTATAAGGCATCTTTGAAATCACCCGACAAATTCTGGGGCAAAGCAGCAAATGAAGAATTGACCTGGTTCCGTACCTGGAAAAAGGTCTGTGTCTGGAAACCGCCGTTTGCCGAGTGGTTCGTAGGCGGAAAGCTGAACGCGAGCGTCAATTGTATCGATCGCCATCTTCAGGGGCCCTTGCGCAACAAAGCGGCGATTATTTTCGAGGGCGAGCCGGGTGACGTGGTGACCTTGACCTATCAACAGTTACACCGCGAGGTATGTCTCGTCGCCAATGTCCTCAAGAAGCATGGAGTCAAACCGGGCGACCGGGTGATGATTTACCTCCCGATGATTCCCGAGGCGGTGATTACCATGCTGGCCTGTGCCCGGATTGGCGCGCCCCATAGCGTGGTTTTCAGCGGCTTCAGCGCCGAAGCGCTCAAAGAACGGATCAACGACTGTGGCGCAAAAGTGATCGTTACGGCGGACGGTGGATTCCGCCGCGGCACGGCCCTGGCCATCAAGCGCAATGTTGATGAAGCGCTGCTCGGCGCTCCAAAGGTGAAATCGGTGCTGGTTGTCCAACGCACCAAACAGGAAATCGTCATGACGCCGGGCCGTGATTACTGGCTCCATGAGGAGACGCCGCAGGTGAGCGCGGTTTGCCGGCCGGAGGTTCTCGACAGCGAGCACCCTCTCTTCATCCTCTATACCAGCGGCAGCACAGGCAAACCGAAGGGCATTCTTCACACCACGGCGGGCTATCTTCTCGGCTCGCACCTGACCACCAAGGTTGTTTTCGATCTGTGCCCCGAGGATGTCTACTTCTGCACGGCTGATGTTGGCTGGGTGACCGGGCACACCTATGTCGTTTACGGTGTGCTTTCCAACGGCGGCACGAGCCTGATTTACGAGGGCGCCCCCAATTATCCGGAGCCGGACCGGTACTGGCGAATCATCGACCGGCATAAGGTGAATATTTTTTATACCGCGCCGACGGCAATTCGCTCCTTCATCAAATGGGGCGATGACTGGGTGGCGCCGCATGATCTCTCTTCCTTGCGGCTGCTGGGCAGCGTGGGCGAGCCGATTAATCCCGAAGCATGGATGTGGTATTACGAAAAAATCGGCGGCAGGCGCTGTCCCATCGTCGATACCTGGTGGCAAACCGAAACGGGTGCGCACATGATCACGCCGCTGCCCGGCGTTACCCCGCTCAAGCCCGGCTCGGCCACGCTGCCCTTCTTTGGCGTTGATGCCGCGGTGGTGGACGACGATGGCAACGAGACGCCGCCGAATACCGGCGGGAAGCTTGTGATCCGGCGTCCCTGGCCGTCGATGCTCCGTTCCATCTACGGAGACGCCACCCGCTACCGCAAGACTTACTGGAGCGAAGTCAAAGGCTGCTATTTCGCCGGTGACGGCGCGCGCCGTGACAAAGACGGTTATTTTTGGATCGTTGGCCGGATCGACGATGTGCTCAACGTGGCGGGCCACCGCCTTGGCACCTCGGAAGTCGAGAGCGCATTGGTCAGTCATCCTGACATTGCCGAGGCGGCGGTGGTTGGGCGGCCGGACGATCTCAAGGGCCAGGCCCTGGTCGCGTTTGTCACACTCAAAAATGGCGTCTTGCCGGGAACGGCGCTTAAAGACACCCTGCGCGCCCATGTGGGCAAGGAAATTGGCGCGCTGGCGAAACCCGATGACATTCGTTTCGCCGAGGGCCTGCCGAAGACACGCAGCGGAAAGATCATGCGCCGGCTGCTGAAGGAAGTGGCTGCTTCGCCCGGCGCTGAAATTAAGGGCGACACCACCACGCTCGAAGATTTGAACGTTTTGGCCAAACTGAGACACGTAGAGGAGTAAACCGATGTTCGAATGGTTCAAAGCGTGGCAGCGGCGCGAAACCTTTAGGAAGCTCGCAAGGCAAATGGGTTCTTCCCTGCGGCAACGTTATGGATTTCAGGAATATTATACTCCGGAACAGGTCCTCAAAACGGCGGAACTTGCCGGGCTTGATCAAGAAAGTCAGGCTTATGCCATCGCCATGTACGTGCAGCCGGAAAAAGCCACAAGTATTCTCAGAAAACTAGCCAGCTCAAAAATTGCGGGCGACGTAAGGGAATTTATGATCAGGAGTTGCCTGGGTTCCAGCGGCGGCTCATCTGGAAATTCGGATTATAATGTCTTCATGCACCATCTTTTGTTTCACAACGGTTCTCATCACGGCGGCTCATCGGGTGAGGGGCTTGGCCAGCATGCATCCGGAGGGCACCCTAGCGGTCATTCTTGCGGCGGACACGGGGGCGGACATTCGTGCGGGGGTGGACATGGGCACTGATTCGCCAGGATGAGTGGCGATGGCCCAAAGAACCCCGGCCCTTGGGGTTGCTTTTTCAAGAGCCTGAGACGGCGTTGCTCCTTCGGTCGAGATGCGCTGCGGCATCACTCCCTCAGTCGCGCCTTGTCCCAGGCTCTTGAAAAAATACAACGCAGCCCATGGCTACTTTGCAATGAGTTCTAGGCTCCGACAAAGCTGGCGATGCGCTTGAGGCCGTTCTCGATATTTTCCGTGCTGGTGGCGTAGGAGAGCCGGATGGTCTTATCGTCACCAAAGGCGAGGCCGGGCACAACCGCGACCTTCTGTTTGTCGAGGAGACGTTCGGCAAATTGAGTTGAATTTTGCCCCGTGGCGGAAATATCGACCAAAACATAAAACGCGCCTTGCGGCTTGACGTATTTGAGCTGTGGAATTCCGTCGAGCAACGAGCAGATCAAATCGCGCCGCTTGGCGTATTCGGCCACCATTTGCTTGACGCAATCCTGCGGTCCCTTGTAGGCGGCCAGAGCGCCTTTTTGCGCAAACGAAGTCGGATTCGACGTGGTGTGGCTTTGTAGCGAATCGATGGCCTTGGCAATGCCTTCCGGCCCCGCAACGTAACCGAGGCGCCAGCCCGTCATGGCGTAAGGCTTGCTGAACCCGTTGACCGTAAGGGTGAGATTGTAGACGTCTTTGCTCAAGGTCGCGATGCTGACGTGCTTTGCGTTGCCGTAGATCAATTTCTCATAAATTTCATCGGAGAGAATGAGAATATCCTCGTCGAGCGCCACATCGGCGATGCCGGCCAGTTCATTTTCGGTATAAACCGAGCCGGTCGGATTGCCGGGAGAATTGATGACGATCATTTTCGTCTTCGGCGTCATCGCGCCGCGAAATTCGTCCGGGGTAATCTTATAGTGGTTTTCCGGCGAGGTTGGCACGATGACCGGCTCGGCGCCGACGAGTTTCACCATCTCGGGATAGCTCAGCCAGTAAGGGGCGGGGATGACCACTTCATCGCCGGGTTCGAGGGTGGCCAGCATCGCGTTGAAACACGAATGCTTGGCGCCGCAGTTCACGATGATCTGCGATGGCTTGTAATCGAGATTGTTCTCGGCTTTGAGCTTTTCACTGATGGCCGTGCGCAATTCCGGAATGCCCGACGAGGGGGTGTATTTGGTGAAGCCGGCATCGAGCGAACCCATGGCCGCCGCTTTGATATGCTCGGGCGTATCGAAGTCGGGTTCGCCGGCGCCGAAGCCAATGACATCCTGGCCTTCGGCCTTCATGGCTTTGGCCTTGCTGTCGATTGAAAGGGTGAGAGAGGGGGTTAATTCTTGTACGCGTGAGGAGGGTTCCATAAAGGGGATGACAGAATTTAAGGTGAGGGACAATAAAGCATGCCGGACGGGGAGAAGCCAGCGAACAACGCATCAATCTTGATAAAAACTTTCGATAAGAGACTTGAAGTTATTCTCCCGGATTTTGACGATGCCCATTTCACGGCGCGCGTTTTCCGGCGAATCGGAGGCATGGGCGGCGTTAACCATGATGGTTGAGCCAAATTCGCGGCGGATTGATCCGGGAGGCGCTTTGGCCGGGTCGGTTGGCCCGAGGACCTCGCGGACTTTTCTCACCGCTTCGATGCCCTCGTAAACCAGAATAATGCATTTTTCGGTGCCGGGCTCGTGGCGGGCTTCGCCCCGGGTCTCGTTCGGCGCGCGGCCGGTCATGAACTTGACGATGCTGTTGAACTGCTGCTCGCCTGCGAGCGGCCCGAGCAGGCCGCCGATCTGTTGCTGCAATTCCGGCGACACGGGAATGTTCAGAGCCGAGCCGAGGATGTCCCGTGCGCGTTCGCCGACGGGACCGGCCAGTTTTTCTTTCAGCACGTCACGCACCGGGCCGTAAAAATCTTCCGCCTCCGCCACGGTCATCCGGTGGACTTTGATCGCCGTGATGGCGAGGCCGGTGCGGGAGAAGATGTCGAGAATGTTGCCGGGACGCCCGCTCGGAAATTTGAAATTATCGGGCTTGATGATGACGAGCGTCCGCTGATGGGCCGGGTCGGTGACGGTGGGAACGGCCTTTTCGAGCAAGCCGCCGTCGGTATCGCTGTATTTGGCCCAGATTTTGAGCTTCACACGGGCCTCCTTGACGTTTGGCGAGGCAAGAACGGCCGGTTCGAAATACCGGATGCTTCCATCCCGGTTATAAACGATGTCGCCGTAAGTATCGCGGATCGACTCGCCGCCCAGGCAATTTTTCTTAAAAGTGCCGACCGTTTCGCGAATGCGCCGCACGGCGTTTTCTCCGCGAAAGAGCAGGACCATGACGCGCTCGCGGATACCGGTCATTGGATCGGGAGCGAGATTCTCCCTGACGTAATCGCGGATCAATTCCTGGATCTGCCGGTCCTGCGGGTCAGCCTCGGTCACGATATTTTGAGCATACTCGTCGATGAGCGTCTGGCTTGGCGCAAACATCTGCGCGCCAACCAAATCGAGGGAGGTTCGCGTTAGCAACCGGGCCAACACGCCACCTGTGCGCGATTTGTAAATCGTGTACGGGTTGATGATGACGTAACTGAGTTCTTCCGCCATAAGGGGTAATGACCGTAGGGCTTGCGCCAGACAGGGTCAAACGGAAAAGTCGGCGCAAAGGAAGTCTGAATCAAGCCCCTCCCCGGTTTTAGGCTTCTTGCGGTGACGATTCCTTTTCCCACCAGGCGCGGTATTCAGGTGAAATTTCCCGCGATGCGAGGGCGACGATTTCGGGACAATCGTAGGAATGATGCGAGCGAATATGTTGGGCCAGATCTTCGAACTGTTCGGCGGAACTTTTAACGATCAGCAGGATTTCATCCGATTTTTCGAGACGGCCTTGCCACCAATAGTGGGATTCGAGACCTGGAACGAGATTGACGCAAGCGGCCAGATGCTTTTTCAAAATGCCCGCCGCTAAGGCTCGCGCTTCCTCCCAATTCGGCGCGGTGACAAAAACGATCCGTGGTGTGAAGGACATGGGTTTATTCTAGCGGTTGCCAGTTCCAGCCATCTGTCCCAATTCAGTCTTCGTCATTTCCGGCAATAGCTCCGTCCGCTCGATCCAGCCTCCGCCGATGACCCGGTCGCCGGCGTAGCAAACGGCGGCCTGGCCGGGACTGACGGAGCGCTGCGGCTCGTCAAATTCAAGCCGGGCGCGGTTTCCCGGCAGCGGATGGACGACGGCGCGGACTTCCTCGTAATTGTAACGGATTTTCGTGGTGATTTCGACTGGTCCCGAAAGTTCACCCTCGTTCCAATTGGTCTGCGAGAGATAACAATCGCGACGCAGGAGGTCATCATAGTCGCCGACGATGACCCGCTGGGTGGTGGCATCGATGTCGATGACATAAACGGGGCGCCCATGCCCGCCGCCAAGTCCCTTGCGCTGGCCAACGGTGTAAAACTCAATTCCCTGGTGATCACCCATAAAAGTCCCGTCCTTGAAATAGATCCCGCCGGGGTGGAACTCTTTTTCGCCAAGATGAGACCGGAGAAAGGCGGTATAATCATTGCCTGGGACAAAACAAATTTCCTGGCTGTCTTCCTTGTCGTAGGTCTTTAGGCCCAGTTTCTTGGCCAATGCCCGCACTTCGGGCTTGGTCAGGCCGCCGAGTGGCAGGAGACTCGCAGCGAGTTGTTCCTGGCGCAGGCTGAAGAGAAAATAAGACTGATCTTTGCGTTTGTCAGCGGCCTTGAACAGCGTGGCCCGCCCGGCGGTGTCCCGTTCGATTCGGGCATAATGGCCGGTGGCGACATGCGTGGCGCCAAGGGCGCGCGCCTTGGTTAGCAAATTACCGAATTTGAGTTTCTCGTTGCACATGACGCACGGGTTCGGCGTGCGCCCGGCGCTGTATTCGGTGGTAAAGTAGTCGATGACCATGCGCTCAAATTCTCCGGCTTCGTCAATAACGTAATGGGGAATGCCGAGCGTGTAGGCCACGCCGCGCGCGTCGGCCACGGCCTGTGGCCCGCAACATTTGTCTTCGGCCCGGGAAATGCAATCTTGGGGCCAGACTTTCATGGTCACACCGATGACCTCGTGGCCTTGCTCTTTGAGCAGCCAGGCCGCCACGGATGAATCGACACCTCCACTCATGCCGAGCAGGACGCGAGTTTTGCCACAATCGGTTTTCATCGAAAGGGAAGATGATGCCTAAAAATTTGGGCCATACCAAACCATATCGCGATATTCCGAGGCACATCGCAAAAATTATTTACGGAAGTTTAGGAAACTTATTCCCATAACCTGTTAATAACTTTAAGCTGCTGCAAAAAAAACAGGGTTCACATAATTGTTACTTGTCCCTGGTTTCACAATCCCGATACTGTGCCGTTGCTTATGGAAGCCCCCCTTGGCATCGGGAATTTTCTGGACTGGTCTGAGCTGACCCATCACGGCTCGTCTTTCGACCAGAGCGAGACCGTCGAGCAGGTCTATGGAAAAATGCTGGCCAAAGGCATTGACTTTGCCGCGGCGGTGGACGAGGAAAATGTTCCCGTCGGTTTGGTGAGCTTCAAAATGTTGGCGGCCGCTCTCAGCGCCAGATATGGCCAGGCGCTTTTCGCCAAAAGGATTCTCCGGGGAACTCATGTCCCCAGCGTGGTTTTTGGTCCCATCGCCGCCATCCAACCCAACGAATTGGCGCCCCTGGTTATTCCCATCAGCCAAACGGCGGTAATCAATCCGGCGCTCGATTTTTTCGCCGCGCAAGCCTACCTGGAGCGCCGCCCATCGGCCCACAGTTTCGACGATATCATCGTGACATCCGAAACCGGAACCTTTGAGGGGCTGATCCCCATGCGGGATTTCATGAAGTTGCAGATGGATATGTTGCGATGGCAGGAGAGCCAATTGCGCCAGCGCAACGACGATTTGAACCGGACGCTCAGCCAGCTTTCCCACGCTCAGGACGACTTGGTCAATTCCGCCAAGATGGCGGCCTTGGGGGAATTGGTGGCCGGCATCGCTCACGAGATGAATACCCCCCTTGGAGTGTTGATTAGCTCTCACGACATGATCGAAAAAATATTCGATCTTCTCATGCAGCAGGTCACGCCGGAGCGCCGGGCGCAGCTTAATCATTATTTGCGAACGAATATCGATCTGGGCCGCGAAGCCTCGGAACGGGTTACCCAGATTATCCGTTCCTTGCGCACCTTTGGCCGGAACGACCATCACGAGCAACATCTGGCGAGCCTGGCCGATTTGATTACCAGCACTCTTGTGCTCCTAGCCAACAAATTCAAGTCGTCCGTCACCGTTCACACCGATATCGTCGAAGCGGCTCATGTCCGTTGTTATCCAGGACAAATCAGCCAGGTTCTAGTCAATGTGCTGACCAATGCTTTTCAGGCGATGGGAGGCAAGGGAACCATCTTTATTGAGTTGCAACGCGGCCTCAGTTGCTGGGAACTCACCATCCGTGATACCGGCCCGGGCATTCCACCTCATTTGATACAGCGCATTTTCGATCCCGGCTTTACCACCAAGGGGGTTGGAGTGGGGACCGGACTGGGACTTTCTATTTCGAGAAAAATCATCGAGCAAAGTCACGGTGGCCGCATCACCGTTTTCAATCATCCGGAGGGAGGCGCCGTCTTTCGCATCGAAATACCGATTTCATCCCGGGAAACAGCTGAGATTTCTCCTTCCGCTTTGGTGTCCGATTTTTCCTCTCCAATGGATTAAAGCTGTTCTTCAATCATGAGCCGGCCAACCGTTCTCGTCGTGGACGATGAGCCATTGGTGACAGACATGTTAGCCATGATCCTGGATCTTGGGCTTAATGTGGAGGTAATCGTCACCAATTCGTCCTTGAAAGCCCGTGAAATTTTGCAGGAGGGCCGGATTTCATTGCTGCTGACCGATTATTTTATGCCCGATCTTAACGGGCTCAGTCTCGTCCGGGGTCTGCGCGAGCAAGGCAGCACCGTTCCGGTTATCCTCCTGACCGGTTACTGCGACGAGCCGGAACTCGCCACCAATACAGATGTTTTCCAGCCTTTTGAAATTATCGTCAAACCCTGGAATAATGAGCATTTGTTGCAGCGAATTAATGCCCAGTTGCGCAAGAGTTCCACCGATTCCGAACCGCCGAAATGAGACGCCTCTTGGGGAAAGTGGGACGCTGGCAGCCTCTGGAGGTTAGCCGAAAAGGAGGCGTAGGTCACACCGAAAGGTGACGGCCAATTTGGGCCGAACTCTTCGTTGCTCCTGCAGTCGAGATGCACTACAGCATCACTTCTTTAGTCGCCTCTCGATTGAGGCCAAATTCGATTCGCAACGCGCCCTTGGCTAATTTTGAGATAGGTTCTAGGATTGGCGATGGCCTTTCGCCCTTTTCAGCTCAAGCCGGGTGAAGGGCTGCGCGGGGGGTTGATCCGCATCGTGAACCGGATTGCGAAAAAGTCCGCAACTCTGCCGGACTTCAGAACGGGAAAAGCGGAAGAAACCATCCATGAAGCTCGTCTTCTGATTAAACTTCTCCGCGCCATCGTTGGGATGGCGGGTACCGCTTTGGGAAAAGCCGCTGGTCAGCGGATCAAGACATGTCTTAGAGCCGCCGCCCGTTCTCTGGCTGGTCCGCGCGACGCTGCTGTTTTAGCTTCGACTTTGTCCAAATTGGCCCGGAAAGCTTCCGGGAATCGCCGCCAGGCCGACTATATCTTGGCCGGTGAAGAGCTGGACCGGAATCTCACGGTGACCGATGAGGCGGCGGCACGGCGAAAATTGGCCGTGGCCAGCCGCTACCTCGAGAGGACCACTCTTCTTTTTGGGCGGGGCGCCGAAAGGACGGCGCCACTCTGGCCCTCCGCGGCAGAATGCAATTGCGCGGCGGCGCGTGCCTGCCGCAAAGCGATGAAGCGCGCGTTTTCATCCGGACGGGCGGATGATTTTCACGATTGGCGAAAGAAAGCCAAACGCTTTTTCCTTCAATTAGGTGTGATGGAAAATCTTCCCGGCCAGCGGCGGGGGGCAGCCGCCGGCCTTTTGAACAAGCTTCAATCCAAACTTGGCACGCATCACGATCTTGTGATGCTGGAAGAGCACTTAAAGAAAAATCCCGCTTTTCCCAACCAGCCCGACTTGCAATGGAAGATTCTGAGGGACATTCGCCATCAGAGGAGGGATTTGGAAAAGGAACTGAAGCCTTTGGGCAAGAAGTGCCGCCGAGTCTGCGCGGAATGGCTCAAAACTTAAGCAGACTCATGCCCGATTTCAAGAGAACGGCTTTGGAAATCGGGCGCGTATTGCCGACGGTTTTCACCGCCTGCGCTCCGGCGAGCTGTCCCATGAAAGTGGCCAGGGGATTGGAATAGTTCTTGTAGGCGGCCAGGGCGGCCACCGAAAAGAATGCGTCGCCGGCGCCGACGGTGTCGGTCACTTCCGCTTCAAACGGAAGACAGGCGCATGGTTTTTCGCCGGTCTTCAGGCCGATTGTTTCGACGCTGCCGCGCGTCAGCCAGGCATAATCGCTGGAAAAGGTTTCCTTCAATTGCTCCAACTCACCGCGAAAGTCGATGTGCCGCCGTCCCGTGGCCAGCAAAATCTCGGTTTGGTCGATACTGAAACAATTGACCCGGTGATACTGCCGGTTGATGATATTGAAGCCGTGATTGTTGCTGTTGGTCTGGCAGTTGAGAGCCAGGAAACGGGCTTTGGCCTGAACGAAATCGCGGACCGCTTTCTGCATTACGCCGTGCCCGAAGTCGGCGACCACGACCAAATCGGCCAGGCCGATTTCTCTTTCGATTTCTTTTAAGAGAGAATTGATCTGGGCGTCTCCGGGTGGCTGGTCGTCGATATAATTGACGGAGAAATACTTGATCAGTTCCTTGCCTTCGGAAAGAGGACTGACGTAACGGTGTTTGATGATGGTCGTGAAGTGAGGGTCGTGCACAATCAAATCGTCCCCCTCGGTCAGGTATTTGCGAAGTTCGGCGCGGGACCAATCTTCCGTCCCGGCAAGGCTGATCATTTTGACGTGCGGAGTGAATTGCTTGAGATGGCGGTAAACCGCGATGGTACCGCCGGGCTGAAGTTCGTCGTAGAGGTAGCGAGTGGAAACGATGCTCGCCTTGGAGGTGAGTCCCTGCACTTTGACGTAGCTGTAGCGGTCGAAAATGATGTCGCCGATGAGGAGAACTTTCAGGTCGCCGAAAGCATCGACCGCGTCCCGGAATTTTTCCGGCGAGCAGGAGAGTGAAAGGTCACGGCAGAAATCCTTGATTCGTTCCGGAAGATGATCGAGATGCTTGTTGAGCAGTTTGCTCGAGCTGAAGACGACGGAACCGACATAAGCCACCTTCCCGCCAAATTTCTCCACCGTCTTCAGATCGTCCTGGAAATTGCCCGTGACGTCGCTTTCGGGATCGGCGTATTCGTGGCCCTTGCAGTAGATCGCCGGTTTGATGCACTCGATGGCCTCGACCGCCGCCGTATAGGGAACGATGACGACGTAATCGACGCAGGCGAGCGCGGCCAGCGATTTGGCGCGCAGGTGATCGTTGAAATAGGGCCGTCCCGGGCCTTTATTGACGTATTTGCCGGCGGTGACGGTGACGGCCAGCACATCGCCGAGCGCCTTGGCTTCCTCCAGATGGTAAAAATGGCCGGGGTGGAGCAGGTCGAACGTTCCGTGGCACTGGACGATGGTCAGCCCCTGGCTTCTGAGTTGGTCGAAGACTTTGGGCGCTTCTTCAAAGGAGAGTATTTTCTGTCGAACGGAAGTCACGCGGCTCGGCTTTCAAGGAGGAGGTCGGATGGTACGAGGGTCGTTGGCCACCGGCGGAACATTGCCGTCGGCACTCTCATTTTTGCTGATGATAGGAAGGAGAAGCGTTCCCGCCAAGCCTAAGTTGTGGGAAGGAAATGAGGATTTTTCCCTATCTCAAAACAAGATAGCTTCTTGTCAAAGAGAGGTGAATGAGGCTTAGTTACCGGAGCGGCAGATGGGCCGCCGGTTCGAGAATTTTCCATGAAATGTATTGTCACGGGGGCGGCCGGTTTTATCGGCAGCCATCTTTGCGATCTGCTGCTGGCCGAGGGTCACGAGGTGACGGGCGTCGATGATTTTTCGACGGGCCGCGAATCGAATCTCCGGCTG
>DATJMI010000082.1:0-35403 GCA_035508775.1 Methylacidiphilales bacterium | reverse complement strand
TGAACTGGGCATGGTGCGTCAAAAATATTGAATCATTTTTCATCGCCGGATGGCCTAACCGGAATCTTTAGCCGAAAAGAAATCGTCGAATCGCCCGGCAAGCAGGCTGTTAATTGCATGTCCAGCCGTTTGCTAAGTATCTCGGCCAGCGATAAACCAAGGCCAAAATGTTCGGAATTGCTCCGGGCCTTGTCTTTGCGCCAGAACCTTTCAAAGAGATGGGGAAGATCGGAAGACGTAATGCCGTCAGCCGTGTTGGAAATCACCAGGCAGACCGAATTATCGTCATGCGCAAACGTTACCGCAATCCGGCCTTTTTCAGGCGTGTACTCGGTCGCGTTGGCGAAGAGATTGCTCAGGATAATCCTTAAAAGCCTTGGTTCCGTTTCGATCATCAATGCTTTCTCTGAAAGAGGCAGGCTCACGCCAAGATTTTTATCCGCGGCTTTCTGTGTAAAGCCCCTCCATGTCTCGTGCGTAAATCGAATCAAATCCAATCTGGAAAATTGCAGAGTCTGGGAATTTTGGTCGTTTCGGACAATTTCCAACAGGACCGTGACCAGTGATTCCATCCGAAGGGAGGCGTCGAAAATATCCTGAAAGGCCTGCCTCGTTTCCGCCGAACCCTCCGGAAAACGCAGCATCACTTCGGCCACCGTGCGCAGTTCCGCAATGGGAGTGCGAAGCTCGTGCGAGACATCCGCGCTGAAGCGTTTTTCGCGGGCGAAGGAAATCTCCAGACGGCCGAGCAGATTGTTCAATTTTTCCGCGATGGGCAACAATTCGGCGGGCAGGGAGGGGAGAGTGATTCTTTTTTCCAACGATGAAGCATCGATCCTGGACACTTCCAGACTTAACTTGTTCAAGGGCCGCAACCCGTTGCTCAACGTCAGGCTTACCATGCCCAGGCTGAAGAGCGAAGTCAGCGCGGTCATCCCGCCCAGCACCGTAGCCAACCGCTCGAGGGTTTGATCTAATTCTTTCCGTTTGCTGGCCACGATGAGAGCACAGCGATGTCTGAGATTCGATGGTGTCCGAGCCAGATCATCCTCTTCCACATGCGGCAGAAAAAAAAGAGTCAACATGCGGGAATTACCCAGCGCCGGGAGATTAATATTGCTGTATCCGTTATGGTCCGGGAGGGGAATCGCGCTCGTTTTCAAGATCGAATCTCGGGCGAGGCTATGGCCGGCGCTATCTATCACTTCGATCAAATCGGATGGGTTGCCTTTGGCATGCGAATGGAGTTCCTTCGGCAGGTTGTCCCAATCGATATCAATTTTGTCTCCCTGCTGCGAAATGGAAGCGAGAACAGCCTGCGCTTTGGCAAACAAACGGGAATCGAAATCGTCTTCCAGAATATCTTTGGAAATAAAATAAATCGTCACCGACGCGCCACTCAGAAGGAGAACAAAACCCAGGAGCAGCCTCTTGGCCAGCAACGACCGGATGGAAGTCACGCTGGTCATTCCTCAATGCAGTATCCCATGCCCCGCTTCGTGTGAATGACCGCTGCGCTGCCGGCTTGGGCCAGTTTTTTGCGCAGTTGGCAAATGGTTGAATCGATCACGTTGCTCATAACTTCCATCTTTTCATCGTAGAGACGCGCTTCGATTTCCGGGCGCGAGACGGTCTCGCCCCTTCTTAGTGCCAGATATTCAAGCAGCCGGAATTCACGGGGCAGAAGCTCGATAGGGTGGTCATGAAACGACACCCCCTGCGTGGCCAAATTGATGACCAAATCTTGAATTTCGATCCGAGGCGATTTTTGGAAATAGCTCCGCCGGCAAAGCGTTTGCACCCGGGCCAGCAATTCGTCGAAGGCGAAAGGCTTGATCAAGTAATCGTCGGCGCCCATTTGCAGCCCTTTCACCCGGTCTTCCACCGTATCGCGCGCAGTTAGTAACAGAACATGGGTCTTTTTGCCCTGTGCCCTCAATTCCTCCAAGACGCTCAATCCATCAAGCGATGGAATCATGATGTCCAGAATAATAACATCGTAATCGACGGCTAATGCTTGAAAAAGAGCGTCCCGGCCGTCGTCGATAACGTCAACAGCGTAACCCGATTTGCGCAACCCCAATGTCAGGGAACGCTGCAAGCGAATGGAATCTTCAACCAAAAGCAGACGCATAACCTATCTTCGGGCAATGGGGCATGCATAGCGCAAGAATTATTACGCGAAGATGACCTCGCGGCGAAACGCGCACAGTATGCGAAGAAGCCGAATGAAAATTGCGGCAAGCCGACAGACTTCAAGGTGATCGCGATAAAATAATTTTCGTTATAACAATGCCGTAATCGTTGGTTCGGTACGTTGGCGGCAGATTCGGCGGTTGGGTCGCGTGGTCCTCCGGCGGATTGATCAACCAAAAAGGAAATCATTCATGAAAATCAAAACGTTTCTCTGCGCAAGCGTCGTTGCCGGACTGATCGCTACACCGGGCATCGTCAAAGCTGAAGACAATGATGTGGACGGTCAAACCGTGGCATGGGGCGATGTGCCAGCCGCTGTCCAATCGACCATCACCAGCAACGCCAACGGTGGCACCGTTTCTGAAGTTGAAAAAGAAACCAAAGGCAATGCTGTCGTTTATGAGGCCGATGTGACTGGAAGCAATGGAAAAAAATTTGAAATCAAGGTCGCATCAGACGGCACGCTCATCAAAGTCAAGACCGATGATGATGACGATAAGAATGAAGGCGGCAAAAAGGACGGCGACAAAGACTAGTTCCCGTTGCCGTGCACTCTTAATACCCTTCTTTTCTCCATAACTTGCGCCGCCGCGCCGACGGTGCGGCGGCGGAGGATGGAGCACACCTCGTGCATTCTTATTTTGAGATAGATTTCAGCCGGTATTTACGAAGTTGTCACCTCGGCAGGGCGAAGAAAAAGAGCATAACGAGCGTGGGGCCAAGAGCGGCGAGAAAGAGGCCGCCGGGAGCGATGGAACCGGTGGGAAAATATTTCTGAAGCAACGACTGGCCGGCCGGATTGGGCGCGTTGGCGATGACGGTGAGGCCGCCGCCGCTGATGGCGCCGGCGACGACGGCAGTTTTGAGCGAGTCGCTGAAATTGGGAACGAGCGTGGCCAGATAGGTGATGGCGGCATTATCATTGAAGGCGGTCAGGATGGTCGCTCCGAAAAGAAGCGGGTATTCGCTCAAGCGGCCCAGCACCGGTGCAATCCACCAGCCTTGAAGTCCGCCGTGAACGACCAGCCCGGCGAGAAAGAAGCCCACGAGCATGGGCGAGCGCAGGCCGATTTCGTCCTGATAGGCGGCGGTGGCGGTGGCAAAGCCCAGAAAGAAAAGAAAACCGCCGATAAAGAGGGCCGGTTCGTGCGCGACCAGGACGGTCCACCCGAGAAAGACAAGATGAACGGTGGTGATCCAGAGAGGAACCGACTCCCGGCGCTCCGATTCATCGGGGGGAAGAACGCGGCCAGCCGTCGCAAGCCCGGCGAATTCCTTGCGGAAGACGAGAAGATAAATGCCGTTGCTGATCGCGATTCCGGCGATGGCGCGGTCACCGAAGTGGGTAAACATGTGGAGGCTGCTCCAGTTCCACTGGGAGGCAACCATGAGAATGGGAGGCGCGGCGAAGTTGGTCAGTGCGCCGCCGACGGAGATGTTAACGAAGAGGAGGCCGAGCGTGGCATACATGAAGCGCGGGGAGGGACCGAGGCGGTAAAATTCGCGACCAAGCAGAACCGCGCAAATGGTCATGGCCGCCGGTTCGGTGATGAGTGAACCGAGAAGCGGCCCGGCGGTGAGGAGCGCAAGCCACCAGCGGAGCGGTGATTTTCCGGCGACAAGACCGAGCAGCCAAACCGCCAACTGGACGACCGGACGGCTGGCCGCGATGGCCATGATAACAACGACGAAAAGCGGTTCGGTGTATTGAACGGTCTGATCGAGGTAGACGCGGGCGACAGCCAGTCCTTTGCCGAGGCACAACGCAACCGCCAGGGGGATGACCCAGAGGCCGAAGACCACCTCAACCTCGCCGCAAAAATGGAGAATAGCGGCGGCGATACTCTGGCGGAGATGGCGCGGCAGGGCGTGTTTAGGGCCATGGATCGCGGTGAGCCGGGCTTCATGGCGGCGCTGGATGGTGTGAGAAAGGTGGAGGATTTGCGGCGCGAAAAAGGTGTGAATGATGGCGAAAAAGAAAATGACGGTGGCGATGAGGTTGAAAGGCTCGGCATGAATCCGTCCGGCGAGGAGTGCCCAGAGCGAGGGGGTGCTCGCGTCTCCGTACGACTCAAGCGGTGGCGGAAAGGGCGCGGCTGGGATGGATCCCGGAGCGGCGGCAAAGGCGCCCGCCACGGGCAAAAACGCGAAAAGAGCAAAAACCAGCGCGGCAATGCGGCAAAGACGTTTCATGACGACCCCACGTAATGACTCGGTCGCGGTCAAGGATCAAGTCTCTTCGGCGACGGCCCGTGCCTACTTTTCGGACAACCTCTCTAGTTTTTTACGCAAATAATCGATTAGAAACGGAATGCCAATCTGTTCGTTGGGATCAAGCGGGACATCTTCCTGAATCTGCGCAGCCAAATCTTTGACTCCAATCGTGTTATGTTCCAGTTTGGCGTCAAAAATGACGGCGAGCCTGGCTCTCTTTTGCAAGGCCGTTTCCAGTTGGCTGCGAAAATCGGGCTTTTGGAGATTAAAGGCATATTCAGCGGACAAGTTTTGATCACGCGCAGCCTGAATCAGCTTCAGGGCGCCGGATTTAAACTTTGGATCGGTGATGATGACATACATATCGAGCCCGGGAGGTCGGGCCTGAACAAGCAAGCCTTTGGCTTTTAAGATTTCTCCCAGGACGACGTCTCCCATGCCGAAGCCGAGAGCGGGAAGATCGGCATTGCCCAGGTTTTTAAGTAGATTGTCGTAGCGCCCGCCGCCGGCAATGGCGCGGAACTCACCCGAGCGGTCGAAGGCTTCAAAGACGACGCCGGTGTAGTAAGCGAGTCCGCGGACCACGGTAAAGTCGCGCTTGATGTAATCTTGCAGGCCGCGAAGGCGCAGGCTGGCTTCGACGGCGTCAAGCCGGTCGCTTTTGGTGGAGGCGGCATCTTCGAGGATAGAGAAGACTTCACTGGCGAGAGGGCCCAGTTTTTCAGCGGTCTTTTCGCGCGATTCCCGTTCCGATTTGTCGATAGCCTGGATGAAAGCGTACCGCTGGTCCTCGGGCACGCTTCGTCTTTCCATGAAATCGGTCCAGAATTGGCGGTCGCTCAGGCGCACGACGAAATCGTTGGTGGTAAGGCCAAAGGCGCGCAGGACGTCGATAACGAGCGCGATGAGTTCGATGTCGGCCTCCAGGCCCGCTTCGCCGATGATGTCGCAGTTGAGCTGGTAATGTTCACGCAGACGGCCCTTTTGCTGGCGTTCGTAGCGAAAGACTTGCGGGATGGAGAACCACTTGAGCGGCTTTTTGAAGTCTCTGTGTCGGGCGGCGACCAGCCGCGCCAGAGTGGGAGTCATCTCGGGGCGTAGCGCAACGTCACGGTCGCCCTTGTCTTTGAAATGATACAATTGCGCAACAATTTCATCACCCGATTTTTTCGTAAAGAGATCGAGCGGTTCCAGCGGCGGGCCGTCATACTCGATGAAGCCATAGCGCCGGGCAACTTTGCGCCATTGGGAAAAGATGGAATTGCGAAAGGCGCAATCGTTAGGATAAAAGTCGCGGAAGCCAGGAAGGGCCATGGGAAAAGATAAGAGGAAATGAGGTGAAGGAACAAGGATCGAACGGCTTGGCGAAGGACACGAACGTCTTGGGTAAAAGAGACCCGTTCACCGGCGATGGGCACCGCTCTCTTTGCTTTTTGGGGTTCCGCCCGTATTGAGTTAAGGATGGTCGGAAGAAGCGGAATCTGTGGAAGGCTCGCCACCATCCGAGATGGCTTGCGAGAGCTTCATCACTTTCGTTTTCATTTCCTTGCCAGCCTTGAACTTGACCACGGCGCGCGGAGGAATCGGCACGTCATGTTCGGGACGATTCGGATTGCGTCCGACACGCGCCTTGCGCAGTTTGACCTCGAAGACGCCAAAGTTTCGCAGTTCAACCGCTTGGCCCTGGGCAAGACTTTCCGTGAGATGATCGAGCGTGCGCTGAATCACATTCAGCACATCCTGCTGTACCATTCCCGTCTCATTACTGATGCGGACTACCAGGTCCCGCTTGGTAAGGTTAGCCATAAGCCTGTGTTATTGCGCCAGATGTATTGGATAATGCAAGACCAAAACGAAGCATTTAGACAATTAAACCGAAAAAGGCTTAAGCTAAATGCTTAATCAATATCTTCGAATTACGTCCACTCGCTTCGTATTTCTCGCGCCGGGATGGGGCTAAATCGGCTGGAGAACCTTCCTTATAGCCGCCCTTTTGCTGGAAATAGTTGAAGGCGCGAGTGGAAAGAAGAAAGATGGTTTCGATGCCCCGTTCCCGGGCGGCATTTTCGGCAAAAAGCATAAGTTTCTGGCCGATGCCCATGTTTTCATGCGCGCCATTAACCGAAAGACAGGCAAGTTCTGCCTGTTTGCCGCCGGGTTGAAGATGGAGCGCGACGCAGCCAACGATATTGCCATCGATCTGAAAGACATAGTAGTCGCTGATCTGGGAAAGAATCTCTTGCCGGGTGCGCTTGATAATTTCCTCTTGTTCAACCGATTCCCGGATGAGGTTACGAATGGCCCGGACATCTTTCTTTAACGCGCGCCGGACGGCTTGGTATTCGTTGGCGTAAACCATGGTGCCAACGCCCTCATTGGAGAAAATTTCCGTGAGGAGCGCCTCGTCAACCTGCCCATCGATGACATGAACCCGGCTGACGCCATGCCGGCAGGCGCGGACACAGTGCTCGAATTTCGAGACCAGTTCCTCGGGAATTTCGGCTTTGTGCTTTTTAAAAAATTCCTCCGCTTCATTGACCGAGATTTGGCTGGTGGCCTGGCCGTTGCGCGCAAAACCATTATACCGGGTAACGAAGATGAGCTTGGCCGCCTTCATGGCCTCGGCCACTTCCACCGCCACGCCATCGGAATTGACCCGAAAAGTGCGGCCATCACCGTCGAAACCGAGCGGTGGTATAACCGGAATGACGCCCTTTTCCAAAAGCTGGTTGAGAAATTCGGTGTCCACCCGTTCGACCCGGCCGGTGAAGAGACGGTCGACGCCGCCCACGATACCATAAGGATGGGCAATGACGGCGTTGGTGTAACAGGCCCGCAGGTCGTTGGAGGCCAAGCCTTCGAGAACCTCGTGGGTGATGCGGTTCGCGGCGGTCAGGGCCAGCTTGAGCGTCTCAGCGTCGGTGATGCCGGTGCCGTCGGCGTTACTGATCGGTACGCCGGTTTGGTTCGCCAGTTGTTGAATTTGGTATCCCGCCCCATGGACAATGATCAGCCGGATGCTGAGCGAACGGAGTACCGCCAGATCGAGCAGAATATTGGGGAAATTATCATCGGCGATGATGGAGCCATCCAGGGCGATCACGAATGTTTTTTCCCGGAAGCCGGGAATATAGGTCAGGATGCCGCGGAGATCGGAAACTTTCATGGAGGGAGGGAAAGGTACCGAACTGCGCGCCAGGATTCCAGCTATTCTCCACTGGCAAGACCAGCATTTTGGCGACTAGGAGGATTCGATACTAATAGATGCCGGAATCAGCCAGCCTCATTCACCTTGGCTTGCGCTTTGCCGGGCCGCCGCCTGTGCCTTGGCCAGATTGTCTTGGGTGTGGACGTCGTCCGGGTTTAATTGCAGGACCTCCTGGAATTGAGTGATCGCCTCGTCCATCCGCCCCTTTTGGAAGAGAGCGACACCGAGATTGTTATGGGCTTCGATATAGTTCGGATCGATAGCTAGGGCGTTTTGGAATTCGATGATTGCTGGGTCCGCCTGCCCTTCTTGCCAAAGCGCGACACCGAGATTGTAATGGGTCTCGGCATCATGGGAATTGATAGCCAGGGATTTTTGGAACCAGGAAATCGCTTCGTCTATCCGTCCCTCGTGAAAAAGGGCAAAGCCCAAATTATTTTGCGCCATCCAGCAGGTTGGGTTTTTGTCCAGGGCATCGGTCCAAAATGCCTCCTCGCTCTGATAAACCCAGGCGCGTTGCCAACTCCCTATTCCGAGAATCAGCAACATTCCCGCGCCGAGAGCCGATTGCAGCCACCATTTGCCGGGAAGAATCCAATGGGAGAACCGGAGCAAACCCGCGCCCGCCAGCGCCAGCGGTCCCATGGCGGCCAAATATTGGAGATGATCTTCGACCAGGGAATATTGCCAAAAACTCTGGTCGATCAAAGTGAGAAAAGGCGACAAGGCGGCGAGAAAATAAGCGAAGGCAAAAAACCAGGGGCGGGACCAGCCGCGGCGATTGAACCAGAAGACTGACAGAATCACGAGTGCCGCCAGAATGGCCAGCCAGGATGCCGCTTGCCCGGCATCGACTTGCCAACGCGGATAAATCGTCATCAGGGGACGGGGCCTGAGCAGCTTGCCCAGATAAAACCAGATCGCGTCACCTGCCGTGGCTACGCGTTGCGGCCATGTTCGCATTTCTTCTGGTTCAATTCTGGTTTTTATCTCAGATGAATTGGGTTGCATTGTGAGGGCTATGGCGGTGGCCGACATGACAAAAAGCGGAATCAGTCCCACGAGGTTGCGCCACCGCCACCGGTCCTCCATCCACCAGGTGCATAGACAGAGGACCGCCGGCAAGATCACTGTGGAGGTCTTGCTCAGCATTGCCAAAGCCGCGAAAAGCAGAGTAAGTCCATAATTCCAACTATGGCTTTTCAGGTTCAGGGTTTTCGCCCGCAAACCCCGGACAAAGAATAAAACGGTCAACAGGTAAAATAGGCCCGACTGCGTGTTTTTCATTTCGCTGACCCAAGCCGCCGATTCGACCTGGAGCGGATGCAAAGCCCAGAGCGCCGCGCCCAGCCACGCTCCCGGTATCTTCAAATTTTCCAAAACCCGCCAAAGCAGTACCGCGCAGGCTGCATGCAGGCACACATTCACCAGGTGGTAGGGCAGAGGCGCCAGCCCCCACAACGCATGTTCCACCCAAAACATGGTGATCACCAACGGAAAGAACCGCCAGCCGGGGATCATCCAGATTTCTTTCAACCCAAGCGGCCCCACAATGCACGGATTGTTGGTGATATGAGAAGAGTCATCCCAAACGAATCCCGCCTGCCAGACCGGCGTATAGGCCAGAATGACGGCTAGAACCAGGACCAAGCCCCACAGCCGATCATGGCTTAACCAGGCCGGCGGTGAAGTGAACACGGTTTGCCTAATCGCTGATGTGGAAACATTGCGATTGGACGTTTTCTTTTTCGCCGATTGTTTTGTCATGAAGATGAATCATTTCCGGCCTCTTTGCTCAAGCATCGTCTCAATTTCGACCAGACTGTTTTGGGCCCGTCCGTTGGTGGGATCCAACTTTAGAGCTTCACGAAACTGGGCCGCCGCGCCATTCAAATCCCCTTTTTGAAAGAGAGTAACGCCAAGATTGTAATGGATTTTGGTATTGGTGGGTTCGATTTTCAGCGCCTCCTGGTACTGGGCCGAGGCGGCGTCCAATTGTCCTTGGCGGGCGAGAGCATTGCCAAGGCTGTAATGGGCCAGCGCAAAATAGGGATCGGTTTCCAACGCTTTTTGAAATTGCCCGACAGCATCATCCATTTGTCCCTTTTGCACGAGGGCATTGGCGAAATTCGTGCGGGCTTCAACATAATTTGCATTGATGGCCAGAGCTTTTTGGTACTGGTTGATCGCTTCGTCCAATTCCCCTTTTTCGAGCAAGGCGGCGCCCAGATTGTTGCAGGCTTCCGCATAGTTGGGATCGAGTTTCAGGGCCGTCTGGAACTGGATGATCGCCTGGTCCGCCAAGCCCTTTTGCAAGAAAGCGATCCCGAGATTGTAGTAAGCTTGGGTAAAGTTGGGATTAATTTCCAGAGTCTTTTGATATTGAGCTATCGCCTCGTCCACCTTTCCCTTTCGTAAAAGGGCGTTGCCGAAGTTGTCATGGGCTCCGGCGAAAGCAGGATCTATTTGCGCCGCCCTTTGGTATTCGGAAATAGCCTGGTCCACTAGCCCTTTTCGCAAATAAACATCGCCCAGATTGTCGTGCGCTTCGGCATAGTTCGGATTGATGGCCAAAGTTTCCTGGAACTGGGCCAGCGCCTTGTCCAATTGGTCCGTTTTCAGGTAACCCTCGCCGAGATTGTTATGGGCCGCCCAGCAGTCCGGATTTTGGGCCAGTGTATCGGTCCAAAGTTTTTCCGGACTGGCGTAAAGGAAAGCCCGCTGCCAGCTCAATGCGGCCAGAACCAGCGACAATCCGGCGCCAAGAACGCCTTGAAGCCACTGTTTTCCCGGAATAATCAAATCGAAAAATCGCGCCAAACCCGCCCCAGCCAATGCCAGCGGTCCCATGCTGGCCAGGTATTGAAAGTGATCGGCGACCAGGGAGTAGTGGAAAAAACCCATGTTGACCAGTCCCAGGATGGGAAGCAGCGCCGTCACAAAATAGGCGAAGGCAAAAAAACAGGGCCGGGACCATGAATCGCTTTTGTGCCGTAAAACAAACAACATAATAATCACGGCGAGAAGAGGTAAATAGGAGAACCACTGCCCGGTATCTATATCCCAGCGCGGATAAATGGCGGTCAGCGGATGCGGCCAGAGCAGTTTGCCCAGGTAAAACCAGATTGCATCCCCCGCTGTGGCCAGCCGTTCCGGCCAAGTCCGGGTTTGTTTTAAGCCAGGGTCCGTTTCCGATGGCAGTCCTTGTGTCCAGACCGATAGGGCGAAAGAAGCGATAGCCATCAGGCAAACCGGAATCACTCTTGCCAGATTACGCCACTGCCACCGGCCTTCCATCCACCAGGCGCAGAGGCAAAAAATCGCGGGCAGAATCACCGTGGACGATTTGCTCGCCATGGCCAGCGCGGCGAAAAGCAAAGTCAACCCGTAGTTCCGGCCGCTGCCCATTGGTTTTCCCCCATTTTTTACCTGGAGATACCGGATAAAAAAAAGAATCGAGAGCAAAAAAAACAGAGTCGACTGGGTATTTTTGATCTCGGTGATCCACGCCACCGATTCAGCCTGGACGGGATGCAAAGCCCAGAGCGCCGCGCCCAGCCACGCGCCCGGAATCCGCAAACTTTTCAAAACCAGCCAGAGCAGCACCGTGCAGGCTGCGTGTTGGAAAACATTCACGAGATGGTAAGGCAGCGGGGCTAATCCCCACAGCGCATACTCAAGCCAAATCGTCGTCAGCGAGAGAGGACAAATATCGGCGGCGCTCGTGGTCCAGATTTCCTTTAACCCGAGCGGCCCGGTGATACAGGGGTTGCCGGTGACAAATCCCTCGTCGTCCCAAATAAATCCCGCCGGCCAGACCGGCGCATAGGCCAGAATGACGCCCAGAACCAGCGCCAGTCCCCAAAACCAGTCCCGGCTTGGCCCGGGCGATGATGGAATCGACGCGGCTTTTCCAGTGGAGGATGAGGAAACTTTACGGCCTGCCGCTTTCTTGCGCTGGTGTCGTTTCGCCATGCAGTCTTGGGCGGGCGCAGCGGCGTTGCTGCCGGTTAAAAATTAATGATGCTGAAGACCGGATACTTCGACAGGAGATGCCGTCCCTTGAGAAAACCGAGTTCGACCAGAAACGCCAATTCCACGATTTCGCCGCCGCATTTCTCAACCAGCTTCGCCGCCGCTTCGGCCGTGCCGCCGGTGGCAAGCAGATCGTCGATAATCACGACGCGCTGGTGTTTTTCGATCGAGTCGACATGCATTTCCAAGGTGCCCTGGCCGTACTCAAGCTCGTAGTCGGCCTGGTGGCTCGTGTAAGGCAACTTGCCTTTTTTGCGCACCACGGTGAGTCCGACTCCAAGGTAATGGGCCAGCGCCCCGCCGAAGATAAAGCCGCGCGCGTCGATGGCCACGATTTTTTCCACGCTTTTGCGCTGGTAACGCTCCGCGAAAATCGTCACCGCTAGCCGGAATAACTGCCCATTGGCGAGAATGGGAGTGATGTCCTTGAAGATAATGCCCTGTTTCGGGAAGTCCGGCACGTCACGGATGCTCGCCTTCAGCCGCTCCATGGCGCTTTTAAATTGGGTACTCATGCCGGCTTCAGTTTGTCCTGTTTTTCAAGCGAGCGCTTGATTTTGCGCAAGGCGATGTTTTGCAATTGGCGGATGCGCTCCCGCGTGACTTTGAATTTTCGGCCCACCTCTTCGAGAGTCATTTCCTTTTTGCCATCCAGCCCAAAACGCATGGTGATGATTTTCAATTCCCGTTCGTCCAGGACATGCAGCATGTTCATGACTGCGGCGCGCATGTTTTTGTCGCTGAGCATGTCGGAGGGTGTGTGGGCGCTCTCATCGCCGATCATGTCTCCCAACGACGCGCCGTCTTCTTCCTGCCCCACTGCTGCGTCGAGCGAGGCGGGGCGAATCGCCGCCGTGCGCAATTGGGCGATCTTGGCGGCCGTCATGTTCAGCTCCTCGGCCAATTCCTCATCGGTTGGCTCGCGCCCGAATTCTTCGGCTAGTTGCATGGCCACGCGGCGCATCCGCGCGATTTTGTCCACCAAATGCACCGGCAGCCGGATGGTCTTGCTCTGGTTGGCAAGCGCGCGCTTGATCGATTGCTTGATCCACCAAGCTGCATAGGTGCTGAGTTTGCCGCCTTTTTTGGGATCGAACCGTTCCACCGCTTTCATCAAGCCGATATTTCCCTCGGAAATCAGGTCGAGCAAAGGCAGGCCATAGGAAGCATAATCGTGCGCGATTTTGACCACGAGACGGAGGTTGGCCTTGATCATTTGCTGACGGGCGGCCTGGTCGCCTTTTTTGATGCGCCGGGCAAGCTTCACCTCCTCCTCGCGTGTCAAGAGGGGGGTCTGCCCGATCTCGCGCAGGTATATCTTGATTCCTGAATCGCCGTCGTCCGCGTACATAAGAGAGGAGTTAGTACGACTCCCCACCGAGCATGAGGGGCGGGGCAGGCAATGCAACCCTTAAATTAGGACGTTCCGGACATGTTTTGAGCTGCCCGGCGCTGCCATTCATGTCCGGCTTTTCCCGTCAGGAAGTCGCTGCCAGCGCGGCCTGGGCCGCCGCCAAACGGGCGATAGGCACCCGGAAAGGCGAACAACTGACATAGGTAAGGCCGGCATCATGGCAGAACTTTACCGAAGCGGGATCGCCGCCATGCTCACCGCAGATGCCGAGTTTGATCTCGGGCCGTGTCTTGCGTCCCCGTTCGATGGCCATTTTCATGAGGCTGCCAACGCCGGTTGCGTCGATCGTCGCGAAGGGGTTCTGTTTGATGATCTCAAGACTCTGGTAGGCGGACAGGAAGGAGCCGGAGTCATCCCGGCTCATGCCCAGGGTGGTTTGGGTCAGGTCGTTCGTGCCGAAGCTGAAGAACTCGGCCTCCTTCGCGATTTCGTCAGCCACAACGCAGGCGCGGGGGATTTCGATCATCGTGCCCACGAGGTAATTAAGTTTGGTGTTTTGCTGGCTGCTCACTTCGGCGGCGATGTCACGCACCAATTGCGCCTGGAGCTGAAGTTCCTTCGCAAATCCGACCAGCGGGATCATGATTTCCGGTTTCACCTTGATGCCCTCTTTCTGCACCAGGATCGCGGCCTCGAAGATGGCCCGAGCCTGCATCGCGGAAATTTCAGGATAGACGATGCCGAGACGGCAACCGCGATGGCCCAGCATGGGATTAAATTCATGCAGTTCGGCCACGCGCCGCGCCACTTTTTCCTGGGACACGCCCATTTTGGCGGCCAGTTCCGCTTGCTGTTCATGGGTTTGAGGCAGGAATTCGTGCAGCGGCGGATCGAGGAAACGGATCGTAGCGGGTAGTCCGTTGAGCGAGCGGAAGATCCCGGCGAAATCGTTTCGCTGATACGGGAGAAGCTTGGCCACGGCGGCCTCGCGCACTTCCTTGGTCTCGGCCAGGATCATCTCGCGTACCGCGTCGATCCGGTCGCCTTCAAAAAACATATGTTCGGTGCGGCAGAGACCGACGCCTTGGGCGCCAAAAGCGACCGCGTTGGCGACTTGATCAGGTTGGTCCGCGTTGGTGCGAATCTGGAGCCGGCGCAGTTTATCGGCCCAGCTCATCAATAGCGCAAAGTTGCCGTAGGTTGGGCTTTCCTTGGCGTCGAGCGTCTTGGTCAGAAGAACCTGGATGATTTCCGACGGCGCTGTCTTCACTTCACCGGCGAAAACTTCGCCGGTAGTGCCATCGATGGAGAGAAAATCGCCCCGGTTAAAGGTGCGGTTGCCCACCGTCAGCGTATTGGCGTGATAGTCGATGTGGAGAGCCTGCGCACCGCAGACGCAAACCTTACCCATCTGCCGCGCCACCAAGGCCGCATGGGAACTGACGCCTCCGCGGGCGGTGAGAATGCCCTCCGCCGCGAGCATCCCCCGGATGTCTTCCGGCGAAGTCTCCTCGCGCACCAGCAAAACCTTGCCCTTTTTCGCTTCGGCCTCGGCTTCATGCGCATTAAAAAAGATGCGGCCCGTCGCCGCGCCCGGACCGGCCGGCAGGCCCGAAGCGATTTTCTCCGCGTGCTTGATGGCGTTGCGGTCGAAGATGGGGGTGAGAAGCTGGCTGAGCTGGTCGGCGGGAACGCGGGCCACGGCTTCCTGCCAGGTGATCAGCTTTTCCTTGACCATCTCGACGGCGATGCGCACCGCGGCCACGCCCGTGCGTTTGCCGTTGCGCGTCTGAAGCATGAAGAGCTTGCCGTTTTCCACGGTAAATTCGAAATCCTGCATTTCGCGGAAGTGCTTTTCCAACGCGGCCCGGACGTCCTCGAGTTCGCGGTAGGCCGTGGGCATTTTTTCCTGGAGAGTTGCCACTGGATCGGGGGTGCGGACGCCGGCGACGACGTCTTCGCCCTGCGCGTTGATTAGGTATTCGCCGTAAAAGACCTTTTCGCCCGTCGCCGGGTCGCGGGTGAAGGCTACGCCGGAACAGCTTTCGTTGCCCGTATTGCCGAAGACCATCGCCTGCACATTGACCGCCGTGCCCCACTCGGTCGGGATATGGTACTTCTGACGGTAGATGATGGCGCGCTCGTTGTTCCACGAGCCGAATACCGCGCCGATGGCGCCGCGCAATTGCTCGTGCGGTTTGCTCGGAAAATCCCGGCCGGTGCGCTCGCGTACCAGTTTTTTGAAGCGGGAGACGAGCTCGCGCAGTGACGACGCGTCGAGTTCCGTGTCGGAAACGCCCTTGCGGCCGGGGAAAATCTCATTCTTAAGGCCCTCGATCACCACTTCGAACGGCTCGTGATGCTCGCCCGGCTGCCTTTGCACGCCCATGACGACGTCGCCATACATCTGAATGAAACGGCGGTAGCAGTCGTAGGCGAAACGCTCATTGGCGCTGGCCGCGATGAGCCCCTGCACCGTCTCGTCATTGAGGCCGAGGTTGAGAATCGTGTCCATCATGCCGGGCATCGAGTCGCGCGCGCCCGAACGCACCGCGAAGAGCAGCGGATTGGCGACGCTGCCGAAGCCTTTCCCGAGGTTCTTTTCGATCCGGGTGATGGCGTCGTTGATTTGCGCGTCGATTTCCTTGGGCAGCGTTTTGCCGTGCTGATTGAACCAAGTGCAGACTTCCGTGGTGATGGTGAAACCGGGAGGCACCGGCAGCCCGATGCGCGTCATCTCCGCCAGATTGGCGCCCTTGCCGCCAAGCAGCGCCTTCATCTTGCCGTCGCCGTCGGCGCGGCCCTCGCCGAAGAAATAGACCAGCCGTCCCTTTTTAGGTTTGGCGGAGGCGTGACCGTTGCGGTCGGCGGCTACTTTACCCGAATTTCTTTTGCCCGCTTTGCGTAATTTACGGGAATTGGCGGCGGCCTTGAGAAGAGAGAGGCGTTCTTTTTTCTTCAGCTTTTTCTTGGATTTTTTGGACATAAAAGGAGACCGATTCTTTCGGGTGAGAAGGCTGAGGCTATCAGCCGGGGAAAGTGAGTCAAGCGCGACACGGTCTTGTGACGCAGAAACTCATTCCAATACGATTGGAAAGGCTATTCGAGACCGAGAATAGCGTCCTGCGCCCGCTCCATGGCCGATTTGGTTTTCGGCTTGGCGGCTTCGTCCGGCACCGGCATTGCCTCTGTGGCCGGCGGAGTTTCCTCGCCCGGCGTTGGCGTTTGGCCGTCCGGACCGGGAGTTGTCCCCATCGTATCAATATCGTGCTTGGTCGCCATGCGCAGTTGTGACAATTCCTCGCCGACACGGTACTCCGGCAGATGGCAAATGGTTTGCAGCACCGCCCAGTCCATCACGAATGCCTGCGATAACGCGTTGGTCAGCAACAGCCGGACCTGGGTCTCCGCCTCCGGGTCGGCCACGGGGTGAACAGAGGCGACGATCCGTTCCGCCGTCAGTTCTTCCGCCGGAAAAAGCTTGACCACGCCGTGGTCGGTCATCAAGTCCCGGCACGCTCCGTTCAAGCCCGTGACGACCTCGGATTGAAAATCGACCGCGACACCCGCCAAGATCCAGTGGGTCGCCAGCCCGCGGGCGTGCAATTGCCCGGCCATGACCTCCTGCAAAACGCGCGTGGTGAGCTTGGTGTTTAGCGGCGCCAGCTCCAATCCGCAATTTTCCGACGTCGCGTTCGTATAAAGATTAAAGGCCAGCCGCCCGGTCACAACCAAGGCGATGCCTTTGATCTTGAAAAGCGTCGAAACCAGCCCCGCCATCTGGAACGCCCGTTCCGTCATGTCCTCAATTCCCGCCACTTCGGCCAGTGAATCGTCGATTTTACCCATTAAGTTGAGGTTACCTCTTTTAAACCTTTCTGACAATCACGGATGGCAATGATTCTCGGCAGGCGTGTTAGGGCCAAATTGCAGTTTCCAAAGATTCCGGTGGCGGGGACACCGATTACGATTATTATTACCGATGGCTCCTCCATGGCTTAATCCTAAATGGCGGCCTGCCGCCGGTTCCAAGCCAACGATTGTATTTGTCCATGGCGCTGTCGTGAACGGGCGGGAAATGGTTTTGCTGCGCCATCGGCTTGGCCAGCTTGGCTATCGCACCCGGCTCTTTCAGTACCAATCCATGCTCAAGGGCCTGGATAAAAACGTGGACCGGTTGGCCGCCTTCGTCGAATCGACCCCGGGAGACACCATTCATCTGGTGGGCCATAGCATGGGAGGCGTTCTCACCCGCCACCTGTTTGAACGCCGGCCCGATCCGCGCCCCGGACGCCTCCTTGCCATTGGTTCGCCCTTTCTCGATTGCTGGATCGGCCGCCGTTTTCTGCGCCTCCATCCATGGCTGGGCCGGTATCTCATTGGCCGCACGGTTTTCGATCACATCACCCATCCGCGCGATCCCGTTTGGCGTGGCGCGCGCGAATTCGGGGTTATCGCCGGAACTTATCCCTTTGGCATTGGCGCCATCTTCCGCTCCCTGCCCAAGCCCAGCGACGGAGTTGTTCTCCTCGATGAAACCAGTCTGGGTGGAATCAGCGACCACGTGACTTACCGGCTGAATCACTTCGGCATGCTCTTTTCCAAACGGTGCTGCGCGCAGATCGCCCGCTTCCTCGCCTACGGCAGCTTCGCCCACGTCAGCTCCGCCCGTTCCGGCGCCGAAGGGGAACAGGTACCCGAAGCGGTCACATCGGCGAGCTGAAGAGACTTCATCGGGCGAGTCTGCATGACTATGAACCTCCTGGAATTACCTGAGATATTTTCTTGCCGTCCTCCTTGCTGCGGTCTGTCTGGCGCTGGGCTTTTATCTCGCTTCCTTTTCCTGGTGCATCATGGCCTTGTTCCGCATCTCGCGTGAATCCACTCCCGGAAGTAAAATACGTTGGTGGCTCAAGGTTCTCACCCTCATGGCGGTCGCCGTTGCTTTCTTTGTCTGCCTTCCTGTCATCGTATTTTTTGTCTACTTCCTGGTGTCCGTCACGATGGACACAAAACCCAGACCCATTCGACCGCCCACGCATGGAGCACATCGTCCAGATGGTGAGGCAGCAGGACTTCAGGGAGGAACAGGATTTTGTCCTCGATGTGCCAGCGCGACGAGGCAATATTCTCTTTCAGATGTAAGAGAAAACGGCTAATTGACGATTCAAACGGTATCGGACCGCGAACGGCTCCGCTTTCAACCTCCATGAGAAACATCCTGGTTCTCGTCTCCATTCTCGCCGTGAATTGGGCATTGCCCCTGGTTGCCAAGGCATCCGATCGCAAACTCACCTACGAACAAAACAGCACGGTTTGGATCGCCAATCTCGACGGCAGCTCGCCCAAAAAACTTGCCGGCGGCCAATCCCCGGAGCTTTCCCCCGACGGCGCCAAATTGGCCTACAACACCGTCCAGGCCATCGGCCAGCCTTCCCATCGTCTCCTGGCCGTCATCGACCTCGCTTCCGGGCAAACCACGATTCTGAAAGATATTCCCAGCGATAATTGCATGGACCCGCGGTGGTCGCCCGACGGCAGGCGGCTCCTCTTCGACTACTATGTCAACGATGACCGGTGGATCGGCGTCGTCAACGCCGACGGCACCGGCTTCCATAACGTCCAGGCCTCGGAGCCGAAGCATCGGGCTTACTGGGCCGAAACGTGGGCGGCGGATGGAAAATCATTCTTCGCCGAAGACATGCAAGATCTCTACCTGCTCGATCTTAACGCCAACGTTCTCAAGAAATGGGATATCGAAAAGCTCGTGCCGCACGGCGGGATGAGCGGCGACATGCGTTTCGATGCCTCGCCTGACGGCAAAAGCCTGCTCATGGACGTCGAGATGGACGAAAAAGAACGGAGCGGTTGGGACGGCCCGCCGCCCGCGATCTGGCTTTTCAACCTCGCCACCGAAAAAGCGACGCGGCTGACGCCCAAAACTCTCTATGCCTGGGATTGCCACTGGCTCGACGTGCCCAACTCGATCCTCTTCGTTAGCCAGGGCCCCGATGAGCAAGACGCCTCGATCTACCGCATGTCCACCACCGGCCAGGGCAAAGATCGCAAGCTCCTCGTCAAAGACGCGCGCGGGCCGGGTACGTCGCGTTGAATTGGCGCGTGGCCGTGGGATTTTTGATTTTAGCGACTATCTTTTATGTGTTTGGTCACAAGTTCGCGAAAAAGGTCAATATCTTCTGGATTTATAAAACTTGATTTTGGTATCCAATGAAATTGGCGCGTCTTACCGAAAGATAACAAGAAGCCTTGGCGTCCCTCCCTTAATCACAGCACAGATCGGAAAGCATTGACCAATCGTTAAAGCTAACAAGTGCACCCGTCGAGATTTGAACTCGAGACCTCTTCCTTCGGAGGGAAGCGCTCTATCCAGTTGAGCGTTGGATTTAGTCGGTTTTCAGAGGAGAAATGGCAAAATGCTTTCGAGCGACTATTCTGATAACTATTCTGTTCCGATTAGAGACAACAATCGGTTAATCGACAGCTTGAACGAGAGGCAGTACGCTAGAAACAAAGAACGCTCTGGAACATCTATCACTGCAACCTACAGGCGAGTCTCACCAGCATCCGTATAGCATGTTTTCTGCCGGGACGTTCGGTGAGTGGTATCTTGTTCATATCAATCGAGCCGAACATAAGTTCGTTCGCAAGGCGATGCTAACGAAGTTAGCTCGTGGTTTTCAAGCTTGGCTAAAACGAGGTCAATTTCTCGGAGGGCGTCCGCTTGGTCATGCCAATGAAACCAAGCAAAGTCATTGCTCGGTCGAGCAATTAGAAGACGAGCATCTCGCATTACTTCAATCAAACTTCGGTACGTTTCCTTCACATGAACGTTTTTCTTCTCTTGAAAGCCCGTACATCCTCACTGGTTAGATCGAACCATTCACCTTCTTTTCTCTTAGCCTCAAATCGTTTGTGCCAATAGGCTTCAATTCCAGCAGTATCATCAGTGCGAATCTGATGAACTATATCCAATGCCTCCGGCATCTGAATAGCTATTTGTCCGCGACGACGAACTAAGTCTTGTGTGCGACCTATCTTATAAAATCGCCCAGATTTAAGGAGATACACCCATCCTTCTCCTGTGTTAGTTCCATCCTGATTTTCGTGTTCGTTGTCAATGGCCGTCTCGCCGTATGCTTCGCAAAGTAAAAGAACATCATCGTAACCAGGATTGTCTTGGCAGAATGCGAGCATCTTCGCCACTCTTTCATTCTTTTTACCTAGGTTATTATCGAATGTTGAAGCACGAGGAAAGGTTCCCGTTGAATGTGCTTTCATGTTGATCTCATCTCTAAGTGGGATGTGTCCCAGTTCTCTGGCAAACTCAACTAATTTCAACGTTAGTTGATCGACACCATATGCAATTTGCAAGGTATTGGCAGCGAAACCCGCTTCTTGTACTGCATCACTCCAACGCACCCAGAACTTTCCTCGCCAGTCGTCGCGCCTAATCCCCGTCTCTTTTAGGAACGTAAGCATGCCGAGTGGTTTGCCGCCATTGGCTTTGGCAGTTCGTCGAATGGCATCTAAAACATCCTGCTTTTTCATCACTCAATCTAGTTATAAACCCTTTATCTGATATTCCCCATGAGTGAATGCCAAGCTCAAATGCATCAGCTTTAACTCAGCCTAGGCTCATGGCATTCAACTTTTATAAACAAAAAGAAGGCAGGTATCTTTATTGAGAAAGTGCACCCGTCGAGATTTGAACTCGAAACCTCTTCCTTCGGAGGGAAGCGCTCTATCCAGTTGAGCTACGGGTGCGGTTAAGGGCGGATTCGGAAACGAAGCCGCCAGGGAAAGAAGTGTAACGGACGGGAAACGGCTCGGCTACTGGAAAAAGTCATTCCGTTTCCGGCTGGCGGTGGAGATCGGCGCCGTAGAGCGTGGGACTCAGCGTCAAATCCTTGAGGATGGTGACGAGATAAATCTTCTCCGGATACAAATCGCGATACTTGGTCACCTCGCGCTCATCGACGACGCGGAAGCCGTAACGGGCGAACATCCGCACGCCGCGCCGCGCTTCATAGGTGACGACCTGGCCGTAGACCTGCTTTTCGCCGTGGCGCACCAGATGGCCGAGAAACATATCGACCATTTCGCGGGTGGCGGCGACGCTGCGCGCTTCGGGCCGGATATTGAAATGAAAGTGCGGGATATCGGGCGGCGAATAGGGATTCTCCCGCCGCGCTTGCGTGAGAATCCACCAGATATATTTCCGGCTCGCCGCGTTGTAGGGCCGCGTCACACAGCGCCACAGCCCGCGCAGAACCAGCCCCGGAAGCATGCGCGCTTCGTAACGCTCCTTGCGTTTGGGAAAACGGCACCCCATGACGTAGCCCTTGACCTCGCCGCCGAGTTCGCAGACGAAAGTCGATTCCGGTTCCTCGTCGGTGTAGTAGGCGGTGAGGTAATCGGCGAAAAGCTCGCGGTCTTCGAAAACGGGATCAATCGGGCGGCCAAGAAATCCGGTGTCGGCGCAAATGGCGCGCAGGGCGGGGCGGTCCTCCGGATGGTAGGGGCGGATGATGGGCTTAGTATTTTTGATAAGTGTACTAGACTGGCCGGAGAGAGAAGTTGTGTCCATCGCGCGAAGCGCATCAGGCGCCGGCGTAGACGCTGTCCGGCAAGGGCCGCTTGACGATTTCCTGGACGGCTTCGGCGATAGCCTTTTGCAGCGCCTCGGTGCGGATCAGGCTCGAATCGTTGACGAGATTCACCGAGACAATCTCCTCCGCCTGGAGCAGTTCGTGCGGCACCCGCAGGAAAACACGGTAGGCGGAAAGACGCCCCAGCAGGGCGTTGTCGGCTTGCGAGACGATGAAGTCGACGACGGCGCTTAACCGCATCGGGCCGCGTGGCGATGGCGCCGGCGCGGCCTGTGGCGCCTCCAATGCGGCGGCGTTTTTCGGCGCGTGCAGCACCACGGCGGGCGGCACGGCGGCACCGATGCTGGCCAGGTCCGCCGCGCCGGTTCGCTTCAAGTATTGTTCGAGGGTGATGGGCTGCTCCGCGATCCAGCCCTGGCCGAGAAATTTTTCGGTGAGAGAAAACGCCTCGGCGAAGGAGACCTCGGCGCTGAGGGCCACTTCGGCCAGGGTACGCTGGCCGTCGAAAGCGAGCAGGAGTTTCCACTCCGGAGCGTGCAGGCGAATCCTGCGGGAATCGCGTTCGTAGGCCGCGGTATGTTTGAAGATTTCAGTGCCGGTCATGGAAAGAATGTCGGTTAAGCGGCGGAAGAGTGGGAAATTCCCAACACGAAAAAGGCGTGTTCATTGTGCAAGTCGAGGGGCAGGACGAAGACCGCCGAGGGGATCTCCATCGGATCGTCCGGGACGGTGCTGAAAATGTGCGGTTCGGAGAAACTGAGCACAGGCCCGAAACGTTTATGCCAATTGATGGCCAGGCTTTCGGCGATATCGGTCATGATTTCGCGGCCGCCATCCTCGCCGAGGCGGCTGCGGTAGAAGTGGGAGAGATGCTGCAGAAACTGTTGCGAAGCGGTGAGGTAGGCGAAGCCCTCGGCGGCGCCTTTCAGATGGACCAGCCCGGTATGGGAGGAAAAAACCAGCGACTGAAATTCAATCGTCGGGTCGCGCAAAACGATCTCGTTCGCCGCGATTTTATTCAAATGCGACAGCGTCACATCAATGAAAGAGTAAAGGTCTTGTTCGGGCAGCGGCATACGGAGAGTCCAAACGTTATCTTAAATCAATGGGCGATGGGAAGTGTCTTGTCGGCCTTGACCAAATCGATGTCAAACGTGCCGTAGCGAAAGTCAAGTTCGGCGTGAATCGGCAGGTG
Organism: Methylacidiphilales bacterium; assembly: GCA_035508775.1. GTDB lineage: Bacteria > Verrucomicrobiota > Verrucomicrobiia > Methylacidiphilales > UBA1321 > JABDGH01. Next base: position 12,571 of record DATJMI010000082.1, on the reverse strand, counting down.
GCGCGCGTCGTCGGTCATCCAGACCAAAAGATGGCCCCTGTGATGGGTGCCGACCGTCGGCAGCGCCATGACGCGCAGCAGCGGCTGCACCGGCCACGGACCGAAAGCGCGTTTCTCGCGTGCCTGGCATTCGGTCTCGCCCTGCTTTTCCGAATTGCTCTCATAGACGTAAAGAGTGCGCTGGTCGCCCGCTTTCCACGGATAGGCGCGCAGGTGGTAGAGCATCGAGCCGATGTCGTCGACGGAATCTTCGGCGACGGGAAACGTTTTGGTCTTGCCTTCGCCCCACATTTCGCGCGTGCCGAGATGTTTGCTGTAGTCGATCCGCGTCCGTTCCTTGATCGTCCGGCTGTACTCGAAGCGATACTCGCCATATTCGGCCGACCGCCAGGGGGATTTGGCCAGCAACGACCAAAAATAAGCAGTGAAAGGATAGACTTCGTTGACCATCCCTCGCGAAACCAACTGGAGATCGAATTCCCAGTGGTCGCCCTTGTCATGGGCCGAGAAAACACCCTGCGCCGCGTCGAGTCCCATCCAGGAGACGAGATACGTCAGGGTCTCGCCATCGGCCCAGGGAAGATGATTCATATCCACCGGGGGAGGAGGCGTCGCCGGTGCGGGTGGCGCGGGCGGCGGAACGGCCTTTGCTTGGATAAACCCCGCGTAAAAAAAACCAGCCAGCAAGAAAATCAATAAAAGGCGGGACATGATGCCGGACTAACGCTGGTCTCGCTGCAGCAGTTTCGTCCGGGCCCGTTCCAAAGCGGCACGCTCACGGGCATCAAGACTCCCGACGCCGTGTTTGGAAATTTTATCCAAAATCGCGTCGATCGATTCGTTGGTCTGCTGGTCCTGAAGAACTTTTAAGTTCCGCTGGCGCGCGAGGCGCTGCGCGCGTCTTTCCTCCATCCAGTTCGCGAACCAGTTGCTCCGGTCTCCGCCGATCAGATGCATCGCGCCATAACCAACTCCGGAACTTGTCCAGAGCATAAAGAGACCGGCGAAATCGCGGAACGCGATGTGAATGAGGGAGGAGATTCCCAGAAGAATCCACATCCAGGCTCGCGCCGAAATGGGGATCCAGAGTGACGGAATCGCTCCCGGATAAACGGTCGCAAAGGCGACGAAGACTCCGAAAAAGACATCGCAACAGTTGAGAAAAGCAGCCCCCGGTACCACGTAAACCAGGCTGAGCAGACAGAACAAAATCGCCGGAATAAAAACCAACGCCAGGTAAAGCATCAGATAAGTCTTCCGTCCGACCAATTGCTCCACTTCCCGTCCAAAAAACCAAAAAAGCGCAATACTAATCAGGAACCAGAGGGAGCGTTGCTGGAAAAAGGCCGGATCGAACGCGACGTAACTGAAAAGCCGCCACACCTCGCCATGCCAGACGGCTTCTGGATCGAGACACAGGGCGGCGATGACGGTATCCAGACCGAAATAAGAAATGAACAGCGCCGCGGCAATGAAGGCCAGAATGTGGAGCGCCACTAGCAAAGTGCTAAGATAAACGGGACGGCCCTGCATCCAAAAGAGCGGGCGATAATCTTCCGATTGTTCGTGGTAAAGCATGACGCAAAAAGTCTTCTCAACAGAGTAAGCGCGCCGGGCGACCCTGTCCAGAACCACTCCAAAATCTCTGGGAAACGTCTCCGTAAACTAACTTCTAGCACTTTTATAAGAGCACTAATGCGATCCGTGCAGGATAAAGAAATAATAATAGGCGGCGGCAAGCAGGCCCAAAATGACTAAGGTGCCGAGGATAATCATCAGCCAGGGGGTCGATGCCGGAGCGTCTTCCGGTTTGGGAAGGTTGTCATAGCTGATGGCGGACTGGCCTTTGACGAAAGCGTTGTCATCGGGTACAGCTCCCGGGCGGGGACGCTTGGATTGGGCGTCGGGAAGACGAACAGTGGCGAAAGTAAGAGGCACCGATTTTTTGTTGACTTCGACCAGAGGGACGGGAGTGACATTGGAGCTGAGCTTGGGCCGTTTGATGCCTGGCTCGAATCTCATTTCAACTACGCCGATCTGGATCGTGTCGCTGGGGCGGAGAATGACCTCCGTGATCGGTTCGCCATTGACGTAGGTGCCATTGGATGAATTGAGGTCCCGCAAAACAACATCAGGTCCGCTGAGAATAAAAATGCAATGGCGACCGGAGACGGAAGGATAGGGAAGCTGAATTTCATTGCTGGGCAGGCGCCCCGCGTGCGTATATTCCAATGCCAGAGGATGGATGATCGGCGGATGATCGGGCTGCGTGATGGTCAATTTGGGTTCACTGTCTTTGGTGCGGGAACTGGTGACCGGTTCGGCGGTGGTGACGGGGACGCTTGGCGTGCCGCGAGGCCCGCTCAAGCCGACATCGGCGCGGCGCGCGCCCTCGAGGAGGAGCTGTTCCCAGGTAAGAGTGATGGTCTTTTTGTGGGGAAGAATATCTTCATCCAGGGAAAAGCCCCCCCCAAGCCAGCTTAGCATCAAATAGATTGCTTCTTCGCCCTCAACCACCCCGCACATCGCGTGAAGAACCCGGCCATGCTGGACATAAACATAGCCATACGATTCCCCGGAGCGGAAGGTGATTTGACCGCTTCGGCGGCTCAGACAACACATCTGAAGTACCTCAGCTAATCCCATCTGAGGCTGAGTGTTAAGACCCGCGGATGGAATATTTTCCGGATTTGGAACAGGATTGTTGCTTTGCTGGCTCATCGGGAATAATTACTGTTGCAACTCAACAATTATAGTGCACCATCGAAGGCGACTGACAAGCTTTCCACACAAATACTGATTATATGGCACTTTTTTCTTTTGGTAAAAAAGATAAAAATCCTCCCGAAGCCCCTGCGCCTGTGGCAAAAACGCCGCCTTCGCCTCCAAAGATACAGACTCCGCCGGCATCGGGCAGTATCCCATCCGTCAAACCCCCTCAGCCGGCTGGATTAATCCCGGCATCGGGGATGCCGTCGGGCGCCGCCACTACCCAGCCAATGGTCATGCCGCGCGCGGGAAGTTCAGGCCTTAAGCCGGCCCGGCAAGGCATGGCGCAGTCGGTACGATCGACCCAACGGATTGTCCTTCCTCCGAGTGCGCCAAACAGCCGCCCCAACACCACAAAATCGCTTACGGCCACGAGTCCGCCAACTGGACGCGTTAATCTGCCCATGGGGATGATTCTGCGGTGTGTGCCGCCCGAGGTGCTGGCTGCCGACCTCTCCGAATTCGAAGCCTCCGGCGCTGCGGCAACCGAGATCGGTTTGCCGATGAACATGATCTTGAGCCAGCTCCCGTCAGGCAAGGTGGAAATTCTCCTGCAAGATCTCATTCCTCATTTCCCGACCGGCTATGTCCAGCCGACAGAGTCGATAACAAACTACCTCCAGACGCCGGTCAATTTGCCACTGATGGATGTGGTGATGCGAATTCCGCCGGACCTGCTCGCCTTGCGGCCCGATCAGAAAGAAGTGGATGCTGCAGTCATCAACATGGCCGATCCATTCACCGTGGAAATTTTGCGCGAGCAGGCCGAGGCGGCCCGCCAGGCACAGGCGGCGCAGGCTCGACAGACCCAGCCTAACATTATCGAGGAAAGCCAGGTTCCGCAGGCGGAAGAGTTTGTCCCCCAATCGGCCGCTCCACCAGCGCCAGTCACCCCGTCGGTGCCGGTCACTCAGCCAGCGTCGGCCTCCCGGCCTCCCTCGATTCCTCTGCCGGTTCCCGTCCAGCGCCAGTCCCCCGTCTCCCAGTCGGCCCCTCCCATGCCGTCGGCTCAGTCGCTGCCGACGCCGAGTGCCGTTCGGGCCAGTTCGCCCACACCGCCCGCGCCACCCAATTCGACTTCCCGCACCATCTCTCCATCGGGGCGGTTGCCGGTGGTTTCCCGCGCAACGACACCGATACCAACCCGCCCTCCCGCTTCGCCTGTGACGGTCCCGGCGTTGGCTCCCTCCCAATCGACCGTTCCGATTCCTCCATCGCAACGTCCCACTGCGGGCGTGCCTTTGTCATCCGTCCCGCCCCAGCCATCGATTGCGGCGCCTCCCTCGCCCCGTCCCGCCGCGTCGGCGCCTCCTACCTTGCCTCCGCCGGTCGCGCCGCTTAAAACGCCGCCACCCCCGCCACAGTCCCCTCCGGTTCCGCAACCTCAACCGGCCGCCCCATCTCCTTCCTCCAGCGCCGACTTGGCTAGATTGGCGGCTCTGGCGATGCAACAGATGGGCGAAACTGATGAACAGGAGGCCGGCGCCCTTGAGGCCAAGACGGTTCCCTTGCCTCCGGAGACTGCGCCGGAGGAATCTCAACTTGAGCCCGAACCGCTTGCTATTGAGCCTGAACCCGAACCAGCCCCTGAGCCCGAACCGATCTCCATTGCACCCCAACCCGAACCAGTGTCTGAGCCTGAACCGATCGCCGTGGCGCCCGAACCTCAACCGGAGCCTGAACCAGTCCCTGTTGCGCCGCCGCCAACGCCTGTGCCCGTCTCGGTCAAGCAGCCACCTCTAACTCCCGTGGCCGCGGCTGCTCCCGCAATTACCGCGCCGATGTCTCTCCGGACCCCCCCTCCTCCCCCTCCGCAAAAAACAAAGTCGGCTCCCTTGCCTCCTTCGCCACAACCTCAGCTTGCGGCAGCTCAGGCTGCGTCGGCTTCCGTAGCGCTTAACATCAACACCTGCCGGGCGGAAGACCTTCTCCAGATTCCCGGTTGCTCGGGCGAATTGGCTCAAGCGATCATTCAGCACCGGACCACAATCGGTTCTTTCAAAAAATTGGATGACTTGCTGCAAGTGCCGGGCATGACCACCGCCGCCTATACGAGCCTCACGGGTGAGGCGCCGCCAACCGGCAGGATCCCGTACACACTTAACGAACTGCTCGGTTTCCCGCCCTCGCAGAACGTAACGCTTAAAGATGTGACGGAGCGTATCAACTGCTGGCCCGATGTGACTGGTTGCGTTTTAAGCCAGAGCAGCGGTCTTTCGCTGGTGGGTGCCGTTCCCGCCGGATTGGACAAGGCGGCCATTGTCGCTTTTGTGCCCCGTATTTTTGACGCTCTCAACAAATCTTTCGCGGAAATCACGGGGAGGGAAAGTGACGAATTGATCCTGCCGACGGCGGGAACAAGCTTTACCATCTTGCGTCATCACGATCTCTATCTTATCATTCTTTCCCGCTTGTCCCAAATGCCGGAACGGCATTTGAAGGTGGCCCGTTTGGTGTTGACCGCCTTGAGCGCACGGCAATCTTAGGTAAGCTTGTCTTAAGGTATGGCCTTCATCAACTATTCGAGCCGTGAAATCCAGCTAAAGATCGTCTATTACGGAGCGGCGCTCTGTGGCAAGACGACCAACTTGGTGACGTTGCACAAGCAAATCACTCATGCTCAGAAAGGCGAATTGGTTTCGCTCGCGACCGACGCCGACCGGACTCTCTTTTTCGACTTTCTCTCGCTCAATACCAAAACATTGCCGGGCTTCACGACCCGGTTCCAGCTTTACACGGTTCCCGGCCAGGCCATTTACAACACCACCCGGCAGCTTGTGCTCAAAGGCGTGGATGGCATCGTTTTTGTAGTCGACTCCCATTGGGACAAGATGGCCGACAACGTCGAATCGTTTGCCAATTTGCAGGAAAATCTCGTCGAGAATCATCTCAGTCTGGTGCAGATTCCCTACGTGCTTCAATATAACAAGCGCGATATCCCCAATTGCGCGCCCGTCAATTATCTCGAGTTCACCTTTAACAACCGGGCCAACCGGGCCATTGCCTTTGAGGCCATCGCCTCGACGGGAGTGGGCGTGCTGGAAACACTTAACGCCGCGGCTCGCCTTTTGCTGGCGAAATATTCCAAAACTCCCAACGCCAATGTCACCGGCATGGCCAAACCCAACGCGATGACCGCGGTCCCGCCGCCTGCGGAAGATCCACAGGCCAAAAGCGCCGGTGTTACCTGAACCCTGGAATATTATGACTGGAATTGGAATGCTCACAGCCGAAGACCAGATGGCCATTGAAGGTCAGCTGACAGATTTTTTAAAAAAATCGGAAGCCCAATGGTCGGCGCTCGTCGATAAAGGAGGCAATCTCTTTGCCCAAAGCGGTGACACCGGAACGCTCGACTTGAGCATCCTTTCCGCTCTCGCCGCCGGGTCTTTCGCCGCCACCCACGAACTGGCCAAACGTTTGGGGGAATCGGAATTCAGCGCTCTTTATCACGAGGGCCATGGACAACATATTCTCATGAGCGCTTTGCATCACGAATGTCTGCTGGTAACAATCTTTGGCGAAAAGACCAATATTGGCCTGGTTAGGTTTTACGCCCAGCAGGTAACCGCGACACTCAACGCCGCCTTGAAACAAGCTAGCGAAAAGGAGGCCACGGCAGCTCCATTGCAGTTGGAAGGAGATTTTCTGAGCAATACAGCGACCATTTCTTAGCGTAGCTAGGTAAAAATTTCCATCCGTCTATTTTCGCAACAGTAAAAGTCCAATTTTTACATTCTCCTTTAGGGCAGGTTAAGAGGCAATTTTGATATTTGATATCTTAATCAAAGGTGCAACTTATTTGATTTAAGCGTCTTATAGAGTTTAAAAATCTAATTATAGATTAATAATTAAAATATATTACATGATATCTTCATATTGGCATGCGAAATGATCATATCTTCAGCGAATCCCGATTTGGCTTTCTAACTTTTTTGAACATTTTCCAAAGAAAGGAGGTGAAAACTAATGATCAACAAACTAATTAATCGCGCCAAAGCGGCATTGCGTAAACGCAAGAGCAAAAAGGGTCAAACCCTGGTGGAATACGCGCTTATTCTGGCCTTCATTTCTGTCGTGGCCATTTCCGTTCTGATTGCCTTGGGTAATCAGGTCAAGAGCGTATTTACAACTATCAGCAGCCAGCTGGCTCAAGCTCAGACGAGCCACTAGCATTTCAACGGCTCAGAGATTTGAGAAGTTCTATTCTCTCAAGTCTCTTTCCCATTTTTTCCGTGCCGTAATAAAATTTTTTCTTCGGGATTATTCTCAAGTGAGATAAACTGTCATACGCGCAAATGAGAACCCTCTGCCAGCCCTTCCACCGTCATTTTCGTGGAAGGAAGGGACAAACCCTCGTCGAGTATGCCCTGATATTGGCCGTCTTGTCGGTCGTGGCGCTGAGCGTCTTTACCGCTTTCAGTGAGCGAATCGAAATGGTTTTTAGCGGAATCAACGCGATTCTGGATACGGCCGAGGGCAGTTAGAGGCATCCCGGACGCCAAGCGCCGGTATTCCGGGGCCCCGGAGAACTTCCATTACATCTTGATCATATCGAACTGAAAACGCACGGCAGGATGAAGCTGTGCTACCTTCTCCGGCATTCCATGGCCATATTTCCTTGCTCCATCGCGGCGTCTTTGGCTTTATATTAAGATGACAAAGGCGTGTCTCGCTTTGGCCTTTTTCTGTCTCGTTTCCGGCCTGCCGTTGCGGGCGTTTGACTGGGAGACAGCCACCGCTAACGGGCGTGATTATGTCACGCTGCGGTCCTTTTGTGCTTTTTATGGTTTCTATTACGAGGCGCCGGGCGGCAATTATTTTACCAGCCGCGGCGCCGCCCATTCCATCCAGTTCAAACTCGGCAATAGCGATATGTATCTTGATGGCGTCCACTACGTCATGAGCTTTCCAATTGAGAGCGGCGATCGCGACTGGCTGGTCTCGCGCATGGACGTCATCAAACTCTTCGATCCCATCCTGCGTCCGGACCAAATCGCGGACCGCCACACCATTCGCGGCGTCGTCATCGATCCCGGGCATGGCGGTTCCGACAACGGCGCCGCCAGCTCGCTCGGCTACGAAAAAAATTATACCCTCCAAACCGCCTTTATTCTCGAAAACATCCTGCGCGCCGCCGGACTCAAAACCGTCCTGACCCGCCGCACCGATGTCTTCGTTGACCTCTACGAACGCGCCCACATCGCCTCCCTTTACCCCGATTACGCCTTCGTCAGCATCCATTACAATTCCGCCACCCCCGAGGCGCATGGATTGGAAACCTACTGCGTGGCGCCCCGGGGCGCGCCCTCGGCCTCCTCCAACTACGTCAGCCGGGCCGACATTTATAAACTCCCGGGCAACGACTACGACGCGCAGAACATCCTGCTTGCTTCGCTCGTTCACTCCGAAATCATCCGCCTCAATCCCGGTGATCCCACCGCCGACCGTGGCGTCAAGCGCGCGCGCTTCGTCGTCATCAAGCAAAACGTTTTGCCCGCCATCCTGGTGGAGGGCGGTTTTGTTTCCAACCACCTCGAGGCCCGCCGGGTCAACCGCGACGATTACCGTGAGCGTCTGGCTCTGGAAATCGCGCGCGGCGTGATCCGTTTTGCCAACATCATGGGCGACCGGAATATTCCCTTGCCCGGCGATGGCGCCGCCGCGCCGAAGCCGATCGTGGTCACGCCGCCCGCGCCTTCGGGCCTCGCCAGAGATATGGCTAATAGTTCCTCCGCCGCGCCCGGCGCAAGCGGCACCGTTGCAAGTCACAAGCCGAAGAAAAAAACCGTGGCCAGCGCTCCCCTCAACTTGAACGAGCCAATCCCGCCGGCCTCCGCGCCGGACAAGCCCTCTTCCAATGAACCGGATGAACCGCCCACCGTGTCGATCTATCCGACCATGCCGGTGACGAACACCGACACCCCATCCACACCCTCTTCGCCGACCGAGCCATGAGGGAGCGCGAAATTTCCTCCTGCCCGGTGGGAGCCTTCGACTCGGGCGTGGGCGGCTTGACCGTTGTCCAGGCCATGCGCGAGCTGCTCCCCGCCGAAGACATTCTTTATCTCGGCGACACCGCCCGCGTCCCCTACGGCAACAAATCTCCCGAAACCATCGTTCGTTATTCGCGGGAAAACCTCGCCTACCTGCGCCGCTACGGAGTCAAGGCCGTTGTGGTCGCCTGTAACACCGCCTCGGCCCACGCCCTCTCGGTCCTGCAAAAGGAATCGGATGTCCCCATCATTGGCGTGATTGCCCCGGGCGTGGAAGCTGCTCTGGACGCTTCGCGTACCCGGCGTATTGGTGTTATCGGAACGCAGGGTACCATCCAAAGCAACGCCTATCAGGAACTCCTCCGGCGGCTTGAACCGGAAGTGACCGTCACGGCGGTCGCCGCTCCGCTGCTCGTTTCCCTCGTCGAGGAAGATTGGCTTTCCCACCCGGCCACCAAACTCATCCTCGGCGAATACCTCGCCCCGTTGCAGGCCGCGTCCGTCGATACCGTCGTCCTGGCCTGCACCCATTATCCCCTCCTCAAGCCCCTGGCCCGGCAGCTTCTCGGGCCGGATGTGGTATTGGTCGATTCGGCGCAAAACGCCGCCGCCGCTTTGGCCCGCACGATGGAAAAATTGGGGCTTCATCGCCCCGCGCGTCCGGAAACGGGACAAATTACCATTTGCGTCACCGATCTTCCCTTCCGGTTTTCGCGATTGGCCGAGCGTTTCCTCGGTCAAAAAATCAGCGACATCCGCCAGGTCGCCATCGGTTAAACCGCGTGGCTTCCCTTCATCTCCTGGCGGCGCGGTAATAGCACGCAAGCGAAAACTGCCCGATGCTGCCCACGATGGCGACGGTGTAGTAGAAAATCCGCACCAGGCTCACAATTGGAATGACGACCATGCTCTGGTCGGCCAGTTCGCTAAGATCGGGCGGAACCGCTGGAAACATACCGTGATAACCGCCGTAGATCAAAAACAGCACCGCGAACAAACACTGGTTCCACCAACCGTAAATCGAACCCCGCACGTCGGCGGCGAGAAAAAGGGCGTGAACCTTGTACTCGACCACCGTCATGCCCGTCAAAAGCACGCCGCTGATGAAACCCTCCAGATCGGGCGAGAAAAGAAAACAGCCCCACGTCAAAACCGCCGAAAAAAGCAGCCAGTACCGGCTCCAGTACGCCGCCCCCGCCCGTTTCAGCAGGCGGTTCCCCTGCGCGAGCGTCGCCTGCACCTCGGCGGAACGCAAATAGCTTTCCACCGACTCGGTCCGCCCCGCCTCCCGCAGAAGCGCCTCCAGGTTCGATTCCGGAATTTGCACGAGTTTGGACATGGCCCAAGAATAGCATGGCCGGACGCCGGAAAGAAAAATTATTGTTGCGCCGCCGCTGGCGTTGGTGGCGCGGGGGACGTGACTGCTGGTGGTGAAGCGCTTGCCGGCGCAGTGGGCGTTGTCGCTGGCGGCGCTGGTGTATTTGCTGGCGCGATGGGCATGGCCGTTGGCGTCGCTGGCGTGGTGGACGTCGCCGGCGGCGTTGCCGGCGCATTCGTCGGAGTTGCCATGGCCGGTATGCTCGCTGGCGGAGCTGGCGTACTTGCCGGCGTCCCATTTAACAACGCCTGGTCGGACGAATCGGTGGCGATGATTTGCAGCACCGCGTCAAGGGCTACCTCACGGTTGGCTTCCATCTGCGTGTATGAGACGCGCCCGAAACCCTTCGTGACATTCGGGTCGGAGAAGACAATTTTTGGAGCATAAAAGTGATGGCCATCAGGCAGGGGGCCGTCATCCATTTGGAAAAGCTGCTGATCGCGGATAATGGGAGACAAAGCCGGAAGATCGCCATTGCCGTTGAGGAAGATAATCACCGCCCGCGATTTCAGATAGTCAACCGCCATTTGCGTCAGCTCTTCTGTTGTGCCGGTTTTGGGATCAACCGCGTTGAGGGCGCTTAAATCGCTGCAGATCCAGGCCAGTGGCCAATGCAATTGCCCGGCCAAATTTCGGGCGTCGGCCTGCTGGGCAATGAGATAGTAGGGATGATTGAGCTCCCGCTCCCTTTCCGCCTTCGCGGCCGTGGCGGCGGCTGGATCGTAGTTGAGCTGTTTTTGAAGTTCCTGCGGCAGCGTGGAAATATCGAGCGTTGCCATCCCGGTCGCATGGGTGATCGCCACGGTGTCCGGCTTGATGGCCGTGATAACCACATTCTCGTAATTCTTGCCGCCCGATGTGGTCCACGTCCAATTCGGCTGGGCAGGCCACACAGCGGGAGATTTCCATGCCGCCAGCGGGCCGAGCGACGGTAGGACGGATGCCGGAAGAACCATCGCGGGAGGCGGCGGCGCGGGGGGAACCGGCTTTTCGGCGATCTTCGGTGGCGGCGGAGGCTTTGATGGTTCTGCCGGGGTAGGGGGCGGCGGCGGATTGAAGAGAGCAACGAAATCGTTCGCCAGCTTCCGGCATCCTTCCGGATTTTTAAAATAGGCATAACCAACAAGACCTATAAAAAGAAGAACGGCGCCAATCTGGAAGGTTCTCATGAGCGGTCAATCCCAGCAGGGGATATGCACGTGTTGCCTTAACGAGTGGTTCACGTCAAGCATCGATAAGGTTGAGGTAATGCTTGGCCATCCTTCCGATGGACCTCTCTCGTTTCCAAGTAGTGGCTTCGGCATACCCATGTCCGCGAAGCTTCGCTGCCCCCGGTGGCGAGTCTGATCGGGAACCCTTTAATCCGCTCGCGCCGGCACGAGACAGGCTTGCGGCGCATAAACGTCAGCAACGAGAGACCTCCGAGCCCGGCCAGCACCAAGAGCCAGGACGAAGGCTCGGGAACCACTTCCGGTTCTACCGCTATTTGCTCAACATCATTCAGCTCGCCTCCGCTTATGAGCCAGGTATTCACGGGTTGGCCCTAGGTGGTGTATTCGCCGACTTGGTTTTCATAGGTCACAAAGATATCTGAATCCGAAGCCACAATGCCGTCGGCTCTGGTCAAGCCTGAGACAAGAGCAGAGTTTTGTAACTCCCCGTCCACGCCATACTCAACGATGGTGTTGCTGTCGGAGTCGGTGGCAAATATTTGCGCGTCTGCGGATTGGGCTATGAGCAGACTAAATAACGCGGAGCAAAGAGCGCCCGGATAGAACTTGAAAGATGGTTTCATGCAAATATATAATGTTTCACGCTTATCAAAATGTATTATAAAAGATAGATATTTTATGTAACGATCTTATTGCAGAGTCCTATTTACTGCGAGAGCCTTTCTCCAGTTGAGCCTTTTCATAGGCTTCCACCTTCTGCAAATTGGTTTGGACCGCGACAAGGGTTGGACAAAACTTGAGCGCTTCCTTGAATTGTTCGATCGCTTCGGGTACCCGCCCCATATCAAACAAAGCGATGCCCAAGTCATTGTGCGCTTCGGGATAGCTGGGGTTGAGGCTTAGCGCCTCTTCATACTGCTCCATGGCTTCCGGCAGCCGGCCGGCGTCGGATAAAGCGTTGCCCAGATTATTGTGAGCCGGCCACGCTTCCGGATGGAGCCGGATCGTGTAAGTCCAAAGCGCGATCTGGTTGACGTATATTTTGGCATAACTGCGGCTGGCCATGGCCAGCAGGATCACCACAGCCGCGACGAGACCCATCCTGTAAGGACGCGTGATGGTGGGAAGAAGCATGTCCGTATGCTCCAGCGCCGCCACCGCCAGCCCGATCAACCCGATGATCGGAATGTAGAGAAAATGATCCATCACCCACGAAAAACGCATGAAGGAAATTTCGTGAAAGCCGATAAAGGGCA
>DATJMI010000081.1:0-13308 GCA_035508775.1 Methylacidiphilales bacterium | reverse complement strand
CGCAGGCTATTTTCGACGGAGTATTCGCCGCGTAGCCATGCTCGAGATGAATCACGCGCTTTGCCGACTCGACTTCGCGCCGTGAAAGCTGCCATTCTCAGCAATGCCGCTCTCGTGGAACGAAATCCGCTCCCGCGCCATTGCCTTCTCGCGCGAGTGGACCGTCCGGCCACTTCCTGTTATGGGAGCGGAAAAAGCCGAGGCCCAGACATTTTGGAACGAATTTTTTGAGGTCTTTGGCAAGAAGCGCAGGCACGTGGCCGCATTCGAGGCGCCCGTCAAAAATCTGGGCGGCAACTATAGCCGCATCGACCTGCTCTGGCCCGGTACGCTGCTGGCGGAGCACAAAAGTCCCGGCCAAGACCTCGGCAAAGCTCATGCTCAGGGCATCACCTATATTCAGGACCTCCAAAACGAAGGCCGTGACCAGGACGTCCCCCGGTACCTTGTTGTCTGTGATTTTCGCCGCATCGCTCTCCATGATTTGGAGCCAGAACAGGATCCCAGTCTACCCCTGTTCAAGCGATTGCCGCCGACGCTCGAATTTTCCCTCGAAGACCTGCATAAAAACGTTCATGCCTTCGGTTTCATGGCCGGGTATCGAACCTACCGGGTCAAGGAGGAGGACCCGGCCAACATCGAGGCCGCCGAACTGCTGGCCGAGCTGCACGATGTGCTCGAAGCGGGAGGCTATCCCAAAAAAGACCTCGACCGCTTCCTCGTCCGCATTCTGTTTTGCCTTTTCTCCGAAGACACCGGGATTTTTGAACCCAACACCTTTCAGGATTATCTGCTCAACCGCACCGCCGAGGATGGCAGCGACCTTGGCGCGCGGCTGGAACAACTCTTCCGTGTTCTCGATACCGAGACGCCCAAGCGGCAAAAAGGGCTTGATGACACGCTGGCCGACCTGAAGTACGTCAACGGAAAACTCTTCGCCGACCGGCTTGAATTCGCCGAGTTCAACCGCGATATGCGGAACCAGTTGATCGCCTGCACTCGCTTCAACTGGTCCCGCATCTCACCCGCCATTTTCGGCTCTCTCTTCCAGGCCATCATGGAGTCGAAGGCCCGCCGCCAGATCGGGGCGCACTACACCAGCGAGCGCGATATTCTCAAGGTCATCCATTCCCTTTTCCTCGACGATCTCGACGCCGAATTCGTGCAGATCAAGACTGACCGTTCCAGCCGCCGGCAGACCCGGTTCGAAGAATTTCAGAAGAAACTCGCGTCCATCAAACTTCTCGATCCGGCCTGCGGCTGCGGCAATTTCCTCATTCTTTCCTATAGGGAACTTCGCCGGCTTGAAATTGCCGTTCTGTTGGAGCTTTATCCCGGCGGCCAGCAGGAATTTACCCTCGATGAAATCAACCGCATGGCCAAGGTCGATGTCGACCAACTTTATGGGATCGAGATTGAGGAGTGGCCCGCCCGGATCGCCGAGGTCGCCGTTTGGCTCATGGATCATCTGATGAACCAGGAGCTATCCACCGCCTTCGGCCAGCTCTACCAGCGACTGCCGCTCCGCAAGTCGGCCACCATTGTCTGCGCCAATGCTCTCCGCCTCGACTGGAACGAGGTTCTTCCCGCCAAGAATTGCACCTACGTTCTCGGCAATCCGCCGTTTGTGGGAAAGCACTTGATGACCGACGACCAAGCGACTGACATCGAACTTGTGTGCGGAGGTGTGGACGGAACAGGGCTATTGGATTATGTGACCGGCTGGTATTTTAAAGCCGCGAGATATATCCACGGGACAAGAATCCATTGTGCATTCGTTTCAACAAATTCAATTTCACAAGGCGAGCAAGCGGGTGTTCTCTGGAGCATGCTTTTTCAGCGTTACGGCCTAAAGATTCATTTCGCACATCGTACTTTCGCTTGGACAAGTGAGGCTAGGGGTAAGGCTCACGTGCATGTTGTTATTATTGGCTTTGGCTCATTCGATGTTACGTCCAAAAAACTATTTGATTATTCAGCGGACATGGCGCACCCCGCAGTGACTGTTGCGCAAAATATCAGTCCCTATCTCAATGAAGGAGGTGACATTGCAGTTCAATCTAGAACCAAACCGATTTGCGCAGTACCTGAGATCGTATATGGAAGCAAACCGGTTGATGGAGGTAATTTAATCATTGAACAGGAGGATAAAATTCCATTTCTGACACAATACCCCGAAGCTGAAAAATTCATTCGACCATTTATAGGATCGGAAGAGTTCATTAACGGAATACCCCGTTGGTGCCTATGGCTAAAAGATACCCGGCCTCAAGAATGGCGTAACATAGAGGGCATCAGAAGACGCGTTCAATCCGTGAGAGAATTCCGCTTAAAAAGCAGAAAAGAACCAACTCGCAAAAGAGCCGAGACACCTTCACTTTTCGCTGAAGACCGACAACCTGACAGTGACTATCTGTTAATACCCTCGGTTTCATCAGAGACGAGGCCATACATCCCCATTGGATATATTTCTAAAAAGGTCATAGCGAATAACCTTGTGATGTTTGTTCCCAATGCAACTTTATTTCATTTCGGAGTGCTTACGTCGTCTATGCACATGGCATGGACAAAACAGGTTTGTGGACGGTTAAAGTCTGACTTCCGTTATTCCAACAAACTCGTCTACAACAACTATCCTTGGCCCCAGGAAGCCACCGAAGCCCAAAAGACTAAAGTAGAGGAATGCGCCCAAGCCGTTCTGGATGCCCGGCAGCCTTTTCTTGACGCCGGACAAACCCTGGCGGACCTCTATGACCCGCTCACCATGCCCGCCCCGCTTCTCAAAGCCCACCAAGCCCTCGACCGAGCGGTGGATCGCTGCTACCGCAAGGAACCCTTCGAGAACGACCGCCAGCGCGTCGAATTTCTCTTTGCCCTCTATCAAAAACTGACCGCGCCCCTCATTCCCGTAACGAAACCAGGCCGTCGCCGCGTCAAGGCCGGCCCGGGTTGAGGCGGAACTCCGGGATAAAATGGGCGCAGTCTTGCTCATAACGAAATCGCATCAGGTGAAGAAATAACGGGTGAGGTGGAAAAAGACCGGCGCGGCGAAGCAGAGCGAATCGATGCGGTCCATGATGCCGCCGTGGCCGGGGATGCTCGCGCCGTAGTCTTTCACGCCGCGGTCGCGCTTGATGGCCGACATGACGAGTCCGCCGAAGAAGCCCATCAGGGCGATGGCCAGGGCCATGAGCGCCGCCTGCCAGGGGTTGAATGGAGTGATCCAGTAGAGTCCCGTTCCGATGAGAACGGCCCCCGCCACGCCGCCGAGGAAGCCCTCGATGGTTTTGTTGGGGCTGACGCTTGGGGCGATTTTATGCCGGCCAAAAAGTTTGCCGAAGACGTATTGCAGGACGTCGCTCATTTGCACGACGCAGACCAGAAAGTAGAGGAGCTTGCCGTCCTGGCCCTCGCGCCCCGGAATATGCAGGAGCAGCAGGGCGGGCGCGTAGCTGACGAAATAGACGCAGACCATGAGGCCCCATTGGATTTTGGCGCTGCGGGCGAGGAAATCTTTGCAATCGCCCGCGATGACGTTGCGGATGGGGACGAAGAGGTAGGCGTAGACGGGGATCATGATGATGGCCATTCCGTACCATTTGACCGCGATCAGGATGTATTGCAGCGGCGTGATGATGAAGAAGGCCCAGAAGAGGGCGCGGTGATCGGCGCGGCTCGCCGGCGTGAGCGTGATGTATTCGCGCAGGGCGAGAAACGAGGTGAGGCCGAACAGAATTACGGAGCCGATGCCGCCGGTGGCCATGGCGAGAAAGAAGATGATGATCATCACCCACCAGGCGTTGATCCGGGCGTTGAGATTGACGATGACTTCCCGGCCCTTCTCGCTTTTGACCGTTCGCTTGAGAATGAAGCCGATGGACGAGGCGATGAGGAGCAGGATGAAAATGCCCGCGCCGAGTAATTGCATTTGGGGATCGAGAGAAAATGTTTTCATGGTTCGGCGAGCGCCTCGACCGCCGCGCGCGCCCGCGTGAGGAAGGCGTCCTTGGGTTCATCGGTTTGCAGACGGAGCGGCGCGCCGAAATTGGCCGAGCAGAGCAGCGGGATGGGCAGGAATTCGCCCTTGGGCAGGACGCGATTGGCGTTGTCGATGTAGACGGGGACGAGATCGACCGCCGGCACGGCTTTGGCCAGGTGATAAAGGCCGCTCTTGAAGGGGCGCATTTCCGGTTCGGTGGTGCGGCCGCCCTCCGGGAAAATGATGAGAGACTCGCCGCCCTGGAGGACCGGCACGAGCTGGTCCATCGGGTTGTTCGAGCGCGTTACTTTTTTTCGCTCAATCAGGACGCCGCGAAAAACGCGGTCGGCCAGGAAGAGGCGCAGCTTGCCGCCGCGCCAGTAATCGCTGGCCGCCACGGGCCGGGTTTTGCGGCGGGCTTCGGCGGGGAGGACCGACCAGAGGACGAGAAAGTCGAGGTTGCTGGTGTGGTTGGCGAAGTAGACGCGCTGGGCGGCATCGGGTTCGCAGCCGAGCCAGCGGGCCTGGACGCCGGTGAAGAGCCGCACGCCGGCGGCGAAAAGCGCGGCGATCATGCCGCTTCCAGTTGCCGGGCCAGCCGCGCCGTCCGGCGGATGCAGGTCAGCAGAGTGCCGAGGTTGATGATGATCAGAAAAAGGAAAAGGATGCGCGGCGGCAATCCCGCCAGTTTCTCCGCGCAGGCGAGGACGCAGGCGACGGTGAGCAGGAACATCCGGTGCGGTTTGGCCTGGGGGCCGCAAAAATCCTGCGGCTGGCCGCGCCGCGCGCCGATGGCCCGGATATAAGCCGTGGCCACGGCCAGAACCGACGCGCTCCAGCCGAGCGCCGCGCCCAGGCCGCCGTGGTGAGACGCGTAGCCCGCCGCCGCCAGGAAAGCGGTATCGGCGATCCGGTCCGGGATTTCGTTGTACAACTCGCCACTCTTCGTCATCCGGCCGCCCTCGACGGCGATGAGGCCATCGAACATGTTGGCCATTAACCGGAGTTGGATGCACGCCGCCACGCCGAGATAGAGCCAGGCGCCGCCGCGTCCCTTCGCCTCCAGGCAAAGAAACGCCGCGCCGATCAGCGCGAAAACGACGCTGCTGACGGAGACTTGGTTCGGGCTGACACCCAGCCGCACCAGGCTTCGGGTGATGGACTGCGCCCACCACGCCGAACGGGTCTTGATCGGCCGGCGGTCGGGCGCGGAGGAGCTTCCCGTCTCGCTCATAGAGAGGAAGGATGGATGCCGGATTGCTTCTGTCGATCATGATCTGGCCGTAAGCAAGGAGGGGCTAATGCGGCGCTCGCGGCCCCAGCCGGTTATGTGGCTGGATGGAGGCTGTTGGGCGCGCCGCGTTCCGGTACTGGCCCGCGCTTATCGATCAGCCGCTGACCGGCGGCATGGAGTTACCCTATGGGGGCGGGATCGAGGTGATTCATCTGCCCGGCCATACCGATGGCCATTGCGGATTCTATAGTCCGCGTTTCGATCTTCTGTTTTCGGGCGACCTTTTCGCCAGCTACTGGTTCAGCACCCACTCGCCGCCGGTGTTTCTCAATCGTCATCCCGAACAAATTCCGGCCAGCCTCAAAAAGGTGAAGGCTCTCTTCCCGCGCTTAATTATTCCCAATCACTATGACGGTCTGGATGGGGAATGGCATCGCCGGAAGTTCGATTTTCTTATGGCAAAACGAGGCTGTGCCGGATAAATCGGCGGTCCAACTCGCCAGTGCTCGATCTGGCGTGCCGTGGCTAGTTCTTATTCACTCGGCTCTCCATTCGGAGGGCCGGGCAGAGTTGAGTCCGAGCCGGCCGCTTAGTAGCGACGGCGCGAGTGGCCGCCGGAACGGCCCGCATGGGCAAATTCACGGCGCGGGCCGCGAGATTCCATCGGCCGGGCTTCGTTGACGGTCAGTTCGCGGCCATCCTGGGTCTGGCCATGCAGGGCGTCGATGGCGCGCTTGCCTTCTTCGCTTGTGCTCATGGTAACGAAGCCGAAGCCGCGCGGACGCTGGGTGTCGCGGTCGAGCACCAGGGTGGCGTCGGTGACGGTGCCATATTGGGCGAAGAGTTCGCGAAGGTCCCGTTCAGTGGTTTGGTAGGAAAGATTTCCCACGTACAATTTCATATATTTTATTTTTGAGGTTGCGACCTCACAGCCAGCGAGTGAAGTGCGCGCACGCGCGCGCATGAGTTACCTTGGGGAGCGGAACAGAACAGAGAGCTGGCCTGGGACACTGCCACTTGGCTTCAGAAGGAAGCGATGTGATCGATGACCGACCCTCGCATGTCCCCAAGGCTATGTAAAGGGATATCTTTGTCCGGCCGCTGAAGGTTCCAGCCATTCGCCTCTCATCGGCGTCGTCAGCCTGGAAACGAAAAACGGGGGTAGATGCAAATTGGTTCTTGAATTAGCCTCACCCGATCCTACCGCAAAAGGGGGCTGTTTTATGCACTTTTATTCCGTTTTACGACAAATGAGGTTTAAGCGTTTTACCTCTCATTTTCCCTCTGTAAGAGGAAGAGCGGGCGAAGGGAATCGAACCCTCGTGTGTAGCTTGGAAGGCTACCGTTCTACCATTGAACTACGCCCGCGACGACCGCAGTGGCCAGCCTCGTCATCATGCCGGTGCGCGCCGCAAATGCAATTCCGAAGCGCGGGACGGCGAAGCTTTGGATAAGAGTACTCGTTCTCACCGCGTGAAAGAGAGCGCGTGACGCCTCACGCCGAGCCGGTAGCGTCCGCCCGCGTGCCAGACGATGACGGGCGCGCCGAAGGTGGCGGAGAGCCGCGCCGAGGTCAGCACCTCGGCCTTCGGCCCGGCGGCCAGCGTGCGGCCCCGGCTGAGCAGCAGCACGTGGGTGAAGAGCGGCACGATTTCCTCGATGTGATGGGTGACCAGCACCAGCGCGGGCGCGTGCCGTTTCCGCGCCAGCTTGCCCAGGAATTTGAGAAAATCTTCCCGCGCGACCGGATCGAGTCCCGCGCACGGCTCGTCGAGAAAAAGGAGCCGGAGCCGGGCCATCAGCGCGCGTCCGATCAAAACTCGTTGCCGTTCCCCTTGCGAGAGAAAGAGCCAGGGCCGTTCGGCCAAATGGGCCGCGTTGATTCGCCGCAGAACGCGCGCGGTGCGCCGTTCCTCTCCGGCATCGGCCCGGCGCCAGAAATTGATTTGTCCCTCGCGTCCGGAAAGGATGACGTCGCGCGCGGTTTGGTCGGGTTCAATCCGCTGGCCGAGGCTGGAGCTGACGAGGCCGACGGTGCGCCGCACTTCCCGCCAGTCGGCCGCGCCGAATTTTGCGGCGCCGATCCGGATTTCGCCGCGCGACGGCATCAGGTAGCCGGTGAGCGCGCTGAGCAGCGAGGTTTTGCCCGAACCGTTGGCTCCGAGGATGGCCCAGTGCTGGCCCCGTTCCACGCGCCAGTTGATTTCGCGCAGGATCACCGCCTCGCGTTCCACCCGGAGCTTGGTTACTTCAAAAACTGGTTTCGATCTACTTTTGATAAGGGTACCAGTCATAAATCACTACTTCATTTCCCTCTGCAGCGGCTGGGCGTAGCCGGTTAATTCGGTGTAGCCCACGCCCGAGACCTGCCCGCTCGCCACGGCGCCGGTGATGGCGCAAGCGCCCTCCCAATAATCGAGCGTCCCCATTTTGGTCAGGTTCAATTCCTGACCGGCCATCGCGGGCAAGACGGTGAGGTCCGCGCCATGTTCCGGCACGGTGACGCGCCAGCCCGATGGATAAACCGCGCCGCTTTGCGGGCTGCGCCAGGTCCCCAGCTTGGCGATGGAAAAACTACCCGGCAGCAACCGCTCGGAAGTTCCGTCGGCGCGAATCCAGGTTCCTTCCGAGATTGGATCCATCGCGCCCGATTTGTCGCGCATGGCATAGAGCATGATTTCTTCGTGGTTGGAGAGTTGCAGGCAAAACCAGTCCCAACCCGCCTGATTGGGGCCGAGCGAGCTGGTGCTGAATTCGTGATCGAACCAACTCAGCCCCGATACGGCGAAGAGGGTGTCGCTCAGCCGCAATTGTCCCGAGGTTGCCAGCCGCGGGTAGGAGTAATAATAGGAGGCTTCGCCGGGGCCGGTTGATTTGCGGCTCAACCCGTTCACGCCCTCCAACACCAACGGCTTGGCCGGCGAGGCGGCGAAATCGATCGCCATGTCCGGCTCGCGCGCGACGAGATGCATTTGTTCGCCGCCGTCCGCCATCGTGATCGACCACGGTCCGAGCGCGGCATCCATCCGGCCCACGGACGCATGCGCTTCGCCCAGCGCGCCACGGCTCACCCGTTCGGCGACGTGAAATTTTCCAGCCGCGAGATCGCTGATGGTGAAATGACCGAAGTAAGCGTCGCGCACCGCCCATTTGCTGGCGGTTTGGACCGGGGTGAATTGCACGCCTTGCCGGAAAATGGTCAGTTGAAATCCAAATTGACGACCCGCCGCGCCGGCCAGATTTCCGGTGAAGTACCACCATTCGGTTTTGAAATCGGGATGCGCTCCGTGATCGCGCGGGAATTGCCACGGCCACGGTCCGATGGCTCGCCGCCACGGTTCCGCTGTTTGTGCGGGATCGGCCCGCAATTCCGGCGCGACTAAAAACAGGAGCCCCGCGACGGCTAGCGCGGCGAAGAGAGGCCGGTTGAGATCCATCTCAAAACCAAGCAGGGACGAGCGGCGCAAACAAGCGCCTTTTGCCCATCTTGCAGAAGGCGCTTTAGAGAATGCTATCGACGACCCTGGTCACTTGAGCCGCGCTGGAGACATTGGCCAGCCGCTTGATTTCGTGTCCTCTGGGATCGTAGACGACGAGGTGCACTTGATCGTAAACGCCGTCCCAACCCAAGGCATCGAGCGTCGAACCGCTGAAATCGGGAATGATGGGAGCTTGGTTGGGAACATCGACGCCGGCTTTCTTCAAACGTTTATTTTCTTTGGCCAGCTCTTCACGAATCTGCACCCGCACGATGCCGCGCATTTCCGGCGGAACATCGCCCCGCAGATCGACGACGCGGATGATGGTAAAGTCTTGCCGCGACCGGTAGGGGTCCAGCGCCAGCGTCACGGCACGGGATTCATCCTCCAGGTCCGGATTCGTATAAATGACGAGGGTGTAATGTCCCTTTCCGTTGACCGCAACTTGGTGGCCGTTGACGTCTTGTGCGTTGATGGGCGCGGGAGCCGCAATGGCTGGGCGGCTGGCGCCGAGAAGAAGAATTGCCGAGGCCAGCAATCCATACCGCGAGGCTCGGGACGACTTAGGAAAAGAGAGACGATGCATAAAAAGTGGAGCGTAAATCCTCCCGCCGAAAAATCAAAAAGAAATTCGGCTACGTGTATCGCACATTTTAGGCCAAGTCATCTAATTTAAACTTAATTTTCGATACTAAAGTTCTTTTACGCGAAGGAAGGCATGGGTCTAAAAACAGGCTAACTCTCATATAGGCCATCGCTTCGATTAAAGCCTATGCGACACCGGAGAAGTGTCGCACATTTCACAGATTCCGGGACTTTCCCGGTTCACCCGAGGAAGTTTTCGAGTTTCTTTTAGCGATGCCAAGAGCCGCCGTGCCAGCCGCCGCCATAACCCCCGCGCCAACCGCCCCAGTAACCTCCGCGCCAGTAGCCATGATACCACGGGTAGTATCCCGGCCCGATGTAAACCGCCGGCCCATAATAGCCGTAGTAGGCAGGCGGAGCATAGTAAGGATATCCGTAATAAGGATACCCATAGTAAGGATAATACGCTGGGACCCCCACCCCAATCCCGATTCCCACACGCACCCCGGCCACAGCCTGGCTTGTGACACCCAATGTTGCCAACAGGGCGATGATAAGGAGGAATTTTTTCATAATTAATGTTGTACGAACTTTTTCATGTTACACCAACTCTATTACCTAAGACGGCAGGAATCCAGAAAAGGTTCAATTTTTTTGGGAACACGTTCCGCATTTCCGGCGGCCTGCGCGGCTTGACCAGGGGAGGGCTCAACCGTATACCGATGAAACAACATTTTATGCGTTTTTCCCGGTTGGTTTTTCTTGGGGTGCTCATTTTGTCCGGACTCGGGCCGGTTCTGGCGGCGGGGGCGCCGGTGAAGCTTGGCATCGATGTGCTGGAAGAATGGCAATTCAACCGGCTGAAAGGCTTGCGTGTCGGGCTGATCACGAACGCGACGGGGATCGATTCGCACGGGCGGAGCACGGTGGATGTTTTGCGCAACGCGCCCGGCGTGAAGCTGGTGGCGTTATTCGGCCCGGAGCACGGAGTCTACGGCTCGGATTACGCGGGACAATATGTGGCCTCCAGCATTGACGCGCGCACCGGCCTGCCGGTTTATTCGCTTTACGGGCCGACTAAAAAACCGACGCCCGCGATGCTGAAAGGGATTGATGTGCTCATCTATGATATTCAGGACATTGGCTGCCGCAGCTACACGTTTATCAGCACGCTGGGTCTCGCCATGGAGGCGGCGGGCGAGGCGGGCATTAAATTTTACGTGCTCGACCGGCCCGATCCGCTCGACGGCAACCGCGTGGAGGGGATGATGCCGGCTCCGGGATTCCGCAACTTCACGTGCCAATGGGATATTCCCTACGTCTACGGAATGACGCCCGGCGAGCTGGCCTACATGATCGAGGGGTCTTCCGGGTGGATTAAAAAAAAGCCGGCGCTGACGATTGTGCCGATGTCGGGATGGTATCGCTCAATGCCGTGGCCGGAAACGGGGCTGCTCTGGGTGCCGACCTCGCCGCATATTCCGACGGCGGAAACGGCGCTGAATTACGTCGCCACCGGTTTTCTCGGCGAGGCGGGCGGGGTGAATCATGGCATCGGCTACACGCTCCCCTTCGCGGTCTTTGGGCATCCATCGTTTGATCCTTTCATGGTGGCCGATCGGTTCAACGCGCTGAACTTGCCCGGGGTGCTTTTCCGGCCCACCACTTACAAGCCGTTTTACGGGCCGTTCCAGGACCGCGTCGTGCATGGGGCGCAAATTTTCTACACCGATCGGGCGCAGGTGAACCTGACCAATCTGGCGGTGTATATCCTTTATTACATGTACCACGCGCAGGGTATCCGGATGTTCCAGCCCGACGCGGCGGGCGATTCGGGGCCGGGGCCGTTCGACGCCATCGCGGGCGGGGATGGTCTGCGCACCGCGCTGCAGGCGGGCCAGACGCCGGAGGAGATCATCACGTCATGGCAACCGGGCCTGGCGGCCTTCCGCAAGGCGCGGCTCCCCTACCTGCTTTACGGCGAGCGCCCAAAAAGCGAGAATGGGAACTAGTACTCTTATCCAAAGGAGCCATGGGTCGCGTTGCCTTCATTTTTTGGTCTCTGACGAGGCGCGAGGAGGGAGGATACCCGCAGCGGTTTCCGACCGACAAGCAACGAAGTCAGAGGCCAAAAAATAGGCAACCCGAAGGGCCGGGACTCTTCGGCCTTCCCACGTTGTCGCTCGGTTTTGCGGACGGCAGAAGGGCTTCGCCTGCAAGAAAAGCCGCCGTGCGCGGCACCTCGTCGTTCGGCTCCGCATGGGAAGGCCCAATCCCTCCCGGCGCGATTCGTGGCTACTTTGGGTAAGAGCACCAAGAGCAAATCGAAAGCGAACGCATGTTTCAGATTATTTTCAGCGACCGGAGCGCGGCGGAACTGGCGCGTCTGCCCAAGCTGCTTCAATTGCAAATCCTGAGCGAATTTAATTTTCTCCCGGAAGATTTGGAAAAAGCGGACCAGGAAAAATTCGGGACGCTCAAGCGGGAGGGGCGCAATTTGTTCCGTTACCGGACGAAGGAATACCGGATTTATTTCGAGCGGACGGAGGCGGGACTGCTCATTCACCGGGTCCTGCACAAAAACACGCTGAAAGATTTTCTTTTCCGCACGAAGCTGCCGATGGCCGAGGATGAGATATTGCAAAAGGCGCCGGAATTTTGGGAATTGATTGACGGGCAAAGGTAAGGCCGGCCGGGGGCGCGGCGTGGCTGGTTTATTTTTTCGGCGCGATGAAATCGAGGGCCTCATCCCACCAGGCGAGTTGCGGGTCGCGAGGCCAGTCGTTGTGACCGTAGCCGTCCTGGACGATGGGGTGCTTCGGTTCGGGAAGATGCTGGTAAAGATTGATGGAAAGCGGCGGCGGAATGATTTCATCCTCGGAAGAGCGGATGACGCAGATGGGATGGCCGAAATGTTGGAGGTTGGCGACGCTGTCATAGCGGTCGATGAGGAGAAACCGGACGGGAAACCACGGGTAGTGGGACTGGGCGACGTTGGCGAGGGTGTCCCACGGCGTGAGCAAAACCAGGCCCTGAACGGGGAGGCTGGGATCGGCGCAAACCGAGGCGGCGACACCGGCGCCCAGAGATTCTCCCCAGACGTAGAGGGGGCCGTAACCGGCCTGGCCGAGTTCGCGGATGAAAGCGCGGGCTTCGGGAACGATGGCGGCTTCGCCCGGGACGCCGGGCCGTCCGCCGTAACCGGGATATTCGTAGAGGAAGGTGCGGAAACCGCGCGGCGTGAAGGCGTCGACGTAAGCGATGCGCCCGAAGGCAACGCCGCCGTTGCCGTGAAACAGAATGATGGTACCGCGAGGTGCCGGATGGGTGAAATCGGACCGGACGTAGCCCTGGCGGGGAGCGCCAAATCCAGCCGTGGAGGGATCCCAGGCGGCGAGGCCGACCTTCGCCGCCAGGGTATCGGCCGTCCCGGGTGAAAGTATTTCCCGTGGATAGAGGAGGCTGTTTTGCATCGAGTAAAGAGTTCCGCACAAGTAGGCATAGATGATGGCGCAGACAATGACGAGGCTAAGCAGGAACCACCTCAACACACGGCGGAGCGGATGCCGCGAAGGGGCCGATCGGGATGCGGAAGTGGCGGGGGCATTCATACGGGGCGCTTCGCTTTGAGAATAGACTGGAACGGGCTGTCAGCGCGAAATGGAATTTCGCGAGGAACAAGGCGTTCCCAAGTTCAGCAACTTGGGAACGAGATCGATCATCAGGCGCCGGAAGAGGCAACGGGCGGATGCGCGGCCGTTTTTCAGCTTGGGCGGCGGATAGAGATACGTTATAGTCACGGTCGGGTAGATGGTCGCTTCCGCTTCGGCGGGAGAGGAAAGTCCGAACACCACAAGGCAGCATGCCGCGGAAAAACCGCGGAGGGCCGGGGCGAAAGTCCCGGCCGATGGAAAGTGTCACAGAAAAGAAACCGCCGTGGCGCGCCTGGACGGGCGATGCGGCAAGGGTGAAAAGGCGGGGTAAAAGCCCACCGCCCGGAGGGTGACTTCCGGGGCACGATAAACCCCGTG
>DATJMI010000080.1:0-13910 GCA_035508775.1 Methylacidiphilales bacterium | reverse complement strand
GGCCAACGGGTGATATTTCATTGGGAGCAAATTCATCGACCACCGATCCAGGAGTAGCGCTGACTGTTCAAGGGGCAAGTACGTTGAAAGGAACGATGACGGTGTCATCGGGAAACATTGTTACGTCGACCGGCTCGTTTAACTCCGGGGCAACGCAGACGACGGTCAACGGCAGCACGGCCGGGACGGCGATCTGTTCGATGCCGTTTGCGGGGGCGTCCTATAAAAAGGCGATGATTTTTCTCAACGGATTCAACGGATCGGGGACTTACACTTTTCCAGCCTCATTTTCCGGCACCAACACGATAGTTGTCGGGGGGCCATTGGCCGCAGATGTCACGGTGACGGCGACAAACGCCAGCATTACGACCACCACGAACACGAGCGGGGGAGCAGTCATCGAGGGTTACTAGCAGGTTCTAAACCTTGACCGGCATGGTACTCTGCGGATTTATATGCCTGCTGGTTCTCCCGCTTTTGTTCCCGCCCATTTGCGCAGGACGATTTTGCGCATGGCGTACCGTGGTTCGACCGTTCACATCGCCTGCGCCTTTTCCCTGGTCGAAATCTTGGCGGTTTTGTACCGGAACCATTTAAAATTGGGGGATCAGCCGGATGACCCGCAACGGGATTATCTCATTTTAAGCAAGGGGCATGGCGTCATGGCGCAGTATGCCTGCCTGCTGGAGAAGGGCTGGCTGAGTGAAGACAAGATTGAAGCCTATTGTTCCGACGGAACGGAATTGAAGGGTCTTTCGGAGACGGGCGTTCCGGGCCTGGAGGTTAATTCGGGTTCGCTGGGGCACGGGCTCGCGGTGGGCGCCGGACTGGCTTTGGGCGCGCTTCGCCGCGGAACAGCGCAACGAGTCTATGCGATTGTCGGCGACGGTGAGTGCAACGAAGGCTCGATTTGGGAAACGCTTCTTTTTGCCGCCCATTTCCGGTTGACCAATTTATTGGTGATCGTCGATGCCAATGGTTATCAGGCGATGGGACGTACCGTGGAAATCCTGAATACCGAAAGTCTGGAAGAAAAATTTAAAGCGTTTGGTTTTGAAGCCCGCACGGTGGACGGTCACAATGAGGCGGTCTTGGACAAAACAATCTCCGAACTTGTTGGGAGCTTATTTTCCGGTCCGCGCGCAATTATCGCGCGGACGTTCAAGGGCAAAGGAATCTCTTTCATGGAGAATTCCAATCTATGGCACTATAGCCGCCTGACGGAAGAAACGTACAAGGCTGGGCTAATTGAGCTGGATAATCTTAATCCAGGAGAACCTTCAATTATTTAGACAATGGTTTGTAAATGGTAACGGTACTTATTCCAACCGCAAAACGGCCCGACATGTTAGTTGCCGCGTTGCGCTCAATTTCCGAACAAACTGCAATAAAAGAAATTGTTGAAGTCATTGTTTCCGAAAATGCCGGAGACTCTCGATCGAAGGAAGTGTGCCAACAGTTTCCTAATCTTCCTATCAAGTATATTTTTCGTGAGCCGCAGATGTCGGCAGTAGAGCACTTTTCTTCTCTCAAAAAAGCATCATGGTCGGGTGAGTTCACTGTTATGTTGCATGACGATGATTGGTGGACGCCTGATTTCTTGAGGAAAGGAATCGACGCTCTAAACTCACACTCGAAAGCTTCGACGTTCTGTTGTAATAGTTATGACGTTAATGATGGAGATATATTGTCTTGTCCACAAAGTTTGATTTTTTGGTTTGGAGCAAATTATCCAAGCTTTAAACCAATTTGGGAAATGGACATGCGCGAGGTTCTCGTTGCAAGCTTGTTAGATAATCCAGTTCATTTTTCGACAATGATGGCTAGAGCGGAAGCGTTCCGAAAGTCGGCCGTTATTTATGATACGGGAAATAAGTGGGATGTTGACCGGATGTTTATTTTTGAACTCTCCAGATACGGGACAGTCTTATTTTCTCCCGTGCCTGAGGCGTTTTACCGATTTCATGCTCAGCAAGACACGAACGCTCATTCATGGGCAAGCATAACAGCACAAATGTCTCGTACAACGGAATGGATGATAAACCGCTCCGGAGAAACATGGGAATCGCTAGGCGACCTTTTTTATACGAGAATTTGTAATAGCCCCAAGCATCTTCGTGTTCGCATTTATGATATGGTATTGCAGCCGTGGTCACTTCCAACTTTGATTAAACATCTGGATAAATCATCTGATCTTGCCAAACTCTATAAAGAGATTCGCTCCCGAGCCAATTTCAAGAGATGGATAAAGCCCATCATACCACCGATTTTCCTTGAATGGGGAAAGCGTGTTTCCAGTTCGCTCAAGAGGAAGTGACCGCCCCATTCCTGCTTTTCGGACGGCTTCTAACGAAGCCAGAGCTGGTTTAACGGAATTTCGTGATCCAGACGCGCATGGCGGCGGCTAATTTGGGGAAGTAATTGCCGCCGAGGCCGTCGAGGGCTTGGGCGATTTGGAGGTAATGATCCAGGGGATCGGCGCCGGTGAGTTGGATGCGATGGACATGTTCCCACAGTTGTTCGTTTTCGGCCAGGCCGCTGGCTTCTCTTTTCAAGTTGTGGGAAACGTTCGAGAGGCGGTTGTGCCGGACGGAGGGCATGCCGGAGGTGATGCACCAGCGCATTTGGTCGCAGATTTTTTTGAGAAAGAGGCCTGCCCAGATGTCGTCGAAGCGGTCGTAGGGCCATGCTATGCCCATGAGGAGGAAGTAGAGGAGGGGAGTGACTTCGGGTTTCCAGGCGACGTTCATGCCGCAGAAGGGGAAGTAGGTGCCCCAGGGGATGAGTTTGCTTTCCCGGCTGATGACGGGGAGGCGCACGCCGGGGTGGAGGATTTGGGTGCAGGCATCGAGATCGGGGACATGGGACCAGACACCGTGGTTGACCATGACGGGGCGGCCTTCCCGGATGGAGTAGGGGAATCCGCGCGTGAGGTGGGGCCACTCGATGGGGAGGCTGGTGGTCCATTCGAGCACCTGTTTTTTGCCGAGGGCGGCGTGGTGTTTGGCGAGATAACCGGGCTGGTCGGGGTGGCAATCGTCGTCGAGGGTGACGATCATGTCGCATTCGTGGCGTTGGCTGTAGGTCCAGGCTTTCCAGTAGCCAAAGGCGCGATGGCCGGCGTTGTTGCGCGGGAGGATCCAGGCATCCCTGCCCCACTCTTGCGACCACTCGGCGGCGCTATAGGCTTCGACGTTGGGGTAGCGGCTAAAGTCGATTTGCCGCGACCTGGAGTCTTCAGTGACGATGATTTTATGCCGGCAGAATTCGTCACGCCACCGGTCCAGAAATTCGTACATCGATTCCGGGCGGCAGGTGGGCACGACGATGACCGCTTTGAAGCCAGGCATGGAATGGGTGGTTTATTTGTAGAGGCCATGGTGCTTTTGGCAATGGCGGAGTTGAGGCGCGGCGCCCAGTCTCTACCGATGAACTTGCAGGAGGCTGCTTTTCTGTTGATCGCTTAACGGCGTATTTTGGATAAAAGGTGCCGCGTTGGCGGGATCGGATTGCATCCAACGGTTGAGCAGGCGATAAAGGGACTTTTGGCGTTGGGTATCATCGCCGATTGAGCTGGCCCATTTGCAAGCATCTTCGGGATCGGTGTTGAAAACACGGTTGCTGAAAGCGACGATGGCTGAGTCTTTGGAAGCGCCGTCGGGAAGTTGGGTGAGCCAGGAGGAGGCCTGGGTTGGATCATTATCGGCCCAGGTACGGGCGATGTCCTGGTAGGCATCGTTTTTGGAAACGCCTTCGGGCAAGCTGGATGCCCACTGGGAAGCATTGACGGGATCGTTTTGGGCCCATTGGGAAGCGACATCTTTTACGGCCTGATCGCGCTGGGGCCCGGCGGACATGGATTGGACGTACTTGGCCGCTTCCGCCGGGTCAGTGTAAGCCCATTGATTCATGACGCTGGAGATGGCCGCAGCCTGGCTCTCCGAATCGAGTTGGCTGGCCCACTGAAGAGCCTGGGCCGGGTTTTCCATCGCCATGGTCTGGGTCACGGCGGAGGCGAGGCTATCCCGTCCGGGACCGTTCGGCATCGCCAGGGCGTAAGCGGCTGCTTCGGTGGTATCGTTTTGCGCCCACCAGCCGCCGACCTGCTCAATAATTTCATTTCGGGTGCTATCATCGGGAAGGCTCTTGACCCAGTTGAGGGCGGAGGCTGGATCGTTGCTGAACCACTGGCCGGCCACGCTGCCTATAAAATTTTTTCGTTCTTCGGGATTGGACAACGATTCCCCATAAGCAAGGGCCGCTTTGGGATCGCTTTGTCCCCATTGCGTGGACATGGATTGGAGCGCCTGGCCTCGTGCCAGGGGCGAGGTGATTCCGTTGATCATATCGGCAGCGGCGTGTATGTCGGTAGCGGCGAGAGGACCGATCAGCCTCTGCATGAGATCGTTCTTGTTCTTGTTTTCCGGGAGACTTTGGACCCAGGTCAGGGCGCCGGAGATGTCATCCATCGCCCATTGGTTGGCCAAGGTTTGCATAATGCCGGTTTTATCCGGGCCATCGGGCAGGGAGGCCGCGAAAGCGGCTACAGCTTTGGGGTCGTTTGCCGCCCATTGATCGGCAACCGCGGTCAGAGAGTTTATTTTCGTTTGGGAGGAGGGAAGGCTTTGCACCCAAGCCAAAGCGCCGGGAGCATCATTCTGCGCCCATTGGTTGGCTACGGATTGAATCAGGGAAGATCTATTCGGGAGGCCGGGTGTTGAGGTGACGTAAGCCGCCGCCGCATGGGGATCATTGGCCGCCCAACAGAAAAAAAAGTTGGGCAAGGCGGCGTTTTTTGCCTGGGAGGGTGGCAGACTTTGCACCCAAGCCAAAGTAGCGGTAGGATCGGTACGTTCCCAATTGTAGATAAGATTTCCGATCATGTTACGCTGTTGTGGGGTATTTGGCATGGTCGCAACAAAAGCCGCTGCGGCCTTGGGATCGTTTGCCCCCCACGTGGAAATGATCTCCTGGACAGCTTGGTTTTTCATGGAAGGAGAAGGCAGATTTTGCGCCCAGGCAAGGCCTGCCCGCGGATCTTTTTGGCCGATCTCGTCCCCGATGACCCTTAGAGCGCTGAATACGCTTTGTTGACCGATGGTAAGACTTAATGCCGCCTGGGTGGCTTGATCGAGGTCCCGGTCCGCCCAGGAGGAAAATAAGGTATTCATGCTTTGGCCTCTTGCCGAATTGGGCAGTTTCTGGAGGATATCGAGCGCTTTGGCGGGGTCGCGTTGCGCGATCTGGCCTACGATGGCGGCCAGCGCGTCGTTGCGTTGCTGGGGATCGGTCAATTTTTCGGCCTCACTGATCGCAGTGTCCGGAGAAGTGGCAGCCATAGAGGCATAAACACTGGAAAACACCCCAACGTCTATTTGATGGTTTTTCTGTGCTTCAGCAATGGCGGCATTCGGATCGATTTCAGCCCAGCGTCCAATCAGGACCTGAAGAACCAAATACTGTTGGTTACTGGGCAGCAATTCGGCTTTTTGCACCGCGGCGGGAAGTTCATCCGGCGGAATGCCGTCGGCGTAGGCCAGCAGATCCTTGTTTTGGCGATAAAGATTCGTTTCCGCGAGGATGGCGGACAAATCTTTTGTTCCGATGGATGCCGCATTTCCGCCGGCGCCCGTGGTCGGCGGAATCTGGCGGCTGCTCGCGGAGGTCTCCGCCGGGCTTTTGCCGCCAAGGCCGGGGAAAATGGAAGATGAGCCGCCTCTGAGGAACGCCGGAGCAAAATAACCGCCGGCGGCAAAGCCGAGACCAAGGGATACGATCAGTATCGGAATGACCAGTGAAAGCTTCATGAAGAAAGCGTTCGCCTCACATCGTCAGCGTCGCAAATCCGAACTGGGAGATCAATGCAAACCGGGATGATGGACCGAATGGAAGTATCCACCTCCAACGCCATTTTCTTTGCCTTTTTTGGAGGCTCTTGCATAGTGAATGTCCGGCTTAAGCCGGGCGGGTTTATTGCCGTTGCAGGTCATTAGCGCAGCCTCGGTAGCTCAGCGGTAGAGCAGGTGACTCTTAATCACTTGGTCCAAGGTTCAAATCCTTGCCGGGGCACTTTTTCTCATCGGCAACAGCTTGCTTGCCGTGAGTTCTAATTTAAACTGGCGTCATGAGCGAAGAATCCCGATACGTTTATCCCACCGCCGAAGAATTGGCCGCCGCCGCCGCGTTTGACCTGACCCGCCTCGCGCAGCGCAGTGTGGTGGCGAATGGTCTTTTCACGATCGCCCTGTCCGGCGGGTCGACTCCGCGCGCGCTTTATACTCTCATGGCCACTGATCCCGCCTACCGCAATTTCCCCTGGGACAAGACGCATCTCTTTTTCGGCGATGAACGGCATGTTCCGCCCAATCATCCCGACAGCAATTACCTGATGGTCAAAAATTCGCTGCTGTCGGCCGGGCTGGTGCCGGAGGCCAATGTTCATCGCATCCACGGCGAGTTGCCCGACGCGCATCAGGCCGCCGCCGATTACGACGTGGAGATGCGCACCTTTTTCACCGAGGACAAAAGGCTGAACGGCTTTCCCCGGTTTGACGTTATTTTGCTGGGCATGGGGCCGGACGGGCACACCGCCTCGCTTTTCCCCGGCAGCAAGGGCCTCGAGGAGAAGGAGCGCTGGGTGATCGCCAATCCGATCGAACAATTCAAGCGGGACCGAATCACCTTCACCTATCCCGTCCTCAATTCCGCCCGCATCGTTTATTTGCTGGTGGCGGGGCCGGACAAGACCACCATGCTTTACAATGTCTGGGTCGAATACCGTCACAAACCGCGCTATCCGGTGCAATTTGTGCAGCCGGTTGACGGCATGAAGATTTGGCTGATGGACAAGGTGGCCGCGCAAAAACTTCCCCCTGTGCTGACATGAATCCGGTCCTGATCGCTCCCTCCGTCATCGCCGCCGACTTTGGTTACTTGCGGGCCGATCTCACCCGGGCCGAACAGGCTGGCGCCGATCTGCTTCACGTCGACATCATGGATGGCCACTTCGTGCCGAATATCACCATGGGGCCGGCCATCGTCAAAACGATCAAATCATTGACCAGGCTGCCGCTGGACGTTCATCTCATGATCTCGCGCCCGCGGCGGTTCGTTACCGCATTTGTCGAAGCCGGCGCGGCCAATATCACCTTTCACGTCGAGATCGAAGACGCGCACATTTACACGCTGATCAGCGAAATCAACAGCTTTGACTGTACGGTCGGACTTTCGGTTAAACCCAAAACCCCGCTCTCGGCGGTGAGAGACTACCTTGGCCAGATTAACCGGCTTCTGATCATGACGGTTGAGCCGGGATTCGGAGGCCAGCGTTTTATGCACGACATGTTGCCCAAAGTCCGGGAGGCGGCCGAGTTGCGGAAAAAGGGAGGCCACAAATTCGACATCGAGGTCGATGGGGGGCTGGACCGGCATACCATTGGCCCGAGCGTCGAGGCCGGAGCGGAAGTCATTGTCGCGGGCACGGCTATTTTCGGCCAAGCCGACGCCGAAATGGCCATTCGCGAGATGCGCGCGGCGGCGGCCGCCGCTCAAGCCCGGGCGGCTCAACCTTCTCCGGGTTGATTCTGCTCCTGGCCGAGCTGTGTCTCAGTGTAACGGGCCATCAACCAAAGCAGATCAGAAAGCCGGTTGAGATACTGGATGACCAGCATGTCGATCTGGTTGACCGAAGCCAACTGGGAAGCCAATCGTTCCGCCCGCCGGCAGACAGTGCGTGCGACATCCAGCGTGGCGGAGGCGACGCATGCGCCTGGAGTGCTCCATCCGTCCATGGCGATGTTTTCACTTTCAATCCGTTCCACCAGGGCGTCGAGCTCATGCAGCATCTCGATGGTCAACTTCGGATATTTATCGTTGGCGTACCGTTTTCTATCCTCGTAGGCGACGGCCAGTTCGCCCATGAGCGCGATCAGGTGCTTCTGGATAATCAAGAGCACCGTCTTCATGAAGAGAATTTCGGCGTGAGCGCGGGCCAAGCCTAACGCGGCATTCAATTCATCGACTGTGCCGTAGGTTTCCACCCGGGGATCGAATTTATCGACCCGCCGCCCGTACATCAGGCTCGTCATCCCCTTGTCCCCGGTTCGTGTGACGATGGACATGTCCAGAGGTTGTCCGAAAAAGAGGCATGGGTCACGCCGAAAGGAAAATCTTGCGGACACAAGGTTATTTTTTGGGATAATACCGCCGTGCCCCCTTCCCGTCTGATGTATGCCGCGAGTGGCTCGGATGCCGACATGCTCTACGCGACCGGCTTTTTCGCCGACGATCCTTTCCTCTGGTGGGAAACGCGGGGCAAGACCCATATCGCCCTGTCTCCTTTGGAAATCGACCGCGCCCGGCCTGTCGCGCGCGTTTCGCAAGTTCACGCCGTGGGCGAATTTGTCCCCGCCGCCGCCCGAGACCGCTCCACTACCGCGGCTATTGTGGCCATGGCCGGGAGATACCGCGTTGGATCCTTTCTGGTGCCGGAACAATTTCCCGCCGGGCTGCTGGAAAAACTTCGCCGGACCGGATTAAAGATCACCGTCTCGGAGGAACCCTTTTTTCCCCAACGTTGGCGCAAGACGAAGGAGGAAATTGCGGCGCTTTCCGCCGCGTTGCGCGTGGCGGAGACCGGCCTGCGCCGTGGCATCAATGTGCTCAAGGCGAGCCGTTCGGACCGGCGCGGTTTTCTGAAATGGGGAGGCGTCGCTCTGACTTCCGAACGGTTGCGCGCGGAAATGGATTCCGCCGTCCTGCACGCCGGCGGTTCGCCCGCCAACACCATTGTCGCGGGCGGTGATCAAGGTTGCGACCCGCACGAGCGCGGCCACGGGCCGCTTCGCGCCCATGAAGCCATCGTTCTCGATATTTTTCCCCGGCATGCCGGCAATCACTATTTCGGCGATCTGACGCGCACCGTGGCGCGGGGACGCGCTTCGGACGCGCTGCGCAAACAGTACGCGACGGTGCGGGAGGGCAAGCGCTGGGTGATGAAACAGATGCGGGCGGGCGCCGACGGCGCGGCCTTGCAAGAGGAATTGATCGGACGTTTCAAAGCTGCTGGGTATCCCACCGAACAACGTCGGGGAAGATGGGTCGGCATGTTTCACGGCGTGGGCCACGGGCTGGGGCTCGATCTGCACGAAACACCGCGCTTCGCCGCCGGAAAACTTTTCCCGGGGCTGAGTATCACCGTCGAACCCGGCCTCTATTATCCCGGCGTGGGCGGAGTCCGGATCGAGGATGTGGTTATTGTCGGGCCTGCCGGTGTTCGTAATTTGACTAAATTCGAGGAAGAATTGGAATTGCGCTGAAGGGAGTGGCTTCCTAAAGCCGGCGCCGGGTAGAGGCTCTACGAAAAATAGGCCTGAGCAAATCGTTTGGCATCATGGCCCGGCTCCACTAAGCTCGGGGTCATGAGCTCCCCCGTTCGCGATTTCCTCCAGCATCATTACCGCCACTTCAACTCCGCCGCTCTGATCGATGCCGCCCAAGCGTATGAGACGCATTTGCACAAAGGCGGCAAGATGTTCATGACTCTCGCCGGCGCGATGAGCACGGCGGAACTTGGCCTTTCGCTGGCTGAAATGATCCGGCAGGGGAAGGTTCACGCCATCTGCTGCACCGGGGCCAATCTGGAAGAAGATGTCTTTAATCTCGTCGCGCACGATTACTACGAACGCGTGCCCCATTATCGCGATCTCACGCCCGCCGACGAGGAGGCGCTGCTCAACCGCCATATGAACCGCGTCACTGATACCTGTATTCCGGAAATGGAAGCAATGCGCCGGATCGAGACGGCTGTTCTTGAGGAATGGGTCCGCGCCGACCAGGCTGGCGAGCGTTATTTCCCTCACCAATTCATGTACAAGATTCTCGAATCGGGCGTGCTCAAAAAGGAATACCAGATCGACCCGAAAAATTCATGGCTCCTCGCCGCGATGGAAAAAAAACTGCCGATGTTTGTGCCCGGTTGGGAGGACGCCACGCTTGGCAATATGTATGCCGGACATGTCATCTCTGGCGACGTGAAAAAGGTCCATACCGTTCGCACCGGGATTGAGTACATGATCGAATTGGCCGAATGGTACACCAGGACAAGCGAACAGAGTTCCATCGGTTTTTTCCAGATCGGCGGAGGTATCGCGGGTGATTTCCCCATTTGCGTCGTGCCTATGCTTCACCAGGACCTCCGGCGCGAGCATGTTCCGCTCTGGGGCTACTTCTGCCAGATCAGCGATTCGACAACCAGCTACGGTTCGTACTCGGGCGCGGTGCCGAATGAAAAGATCACCTGGGGCAAGCTCGGTGTCGATACACCCAAGTATGTCATCGAATCCGATGCCTCCATTGTCGCCCCGTTGATTTTCGCCTATCTGTTGAAATGGTGAGGCTGGCCGGCGCAAATTCCATGCGAATTTCGCCTGAGCGGGTTGCCGCAAATGGACTTCCCCGTTTGCGGATGGATTTCTTCCTGCTAAAAACACTCTGTTCATGAGCGTTACTCCTCTTCCGGCCCAGCCGCGTATCCGGGTTCCTCTTGAGGTTTATTACTTCGACACCGATGCCGGCGGGGTTGTCCACAATATTGCTTATCTGCGCATGATCGAGATTGCCCGCACGCAGCTTGCCGCCTCCCTTGGCTGGAGTGTTGAGGAAATGAACCGCACCGGCCTTGTGCCGGTTGTCGTGCGCACTGAAATCGACTATCTCAAGCCCGCCCGTCTTGGAGATCATCTTACCGTCATGGCCGAATTGATGCGGCTGGAAAAAATCCGCTTTTTCATCCGCTTCGAGATCTCCGTGTCCGGCGGGGAACCGGTCTTCGTCCGCTGTACGCAGACCATGGTCACGGTTCAGCTTCCCGGTGGCCGTCCGCAACGTATTCCTCCTGCTTGGCGTGACGCTTATCCGCAACTCATGGCGAATTCCTAAAGGGGTAGCCTCTAATGGCCTGGCGGGTGCGTTAGCGGCTAAAAGGGCGCCGAATCTCAGAGCCGGCGCCACTTGGCGCACGATTTGCTAAAGGGCGAGAGGGCAGAGTGACTGGAGACGCGCCGGAGGACTTGGAAAAGGCCTCGCCTTCAGCCGGGCCGTTATTTTGTCCAAATATTCAATGGAAATTTCGCTAGGGCTAACGAGACTCATGCGCTATGAAAGCAGGCAACTTCTTCAAACCTTTTTTCCTGAAGAGTGCCGGGGTGGCGTCATTGCGGCGGAGATTTGATAGCAAAGACATTGACGGAAACCGCGGGAAAGGATAACGGACTTGTGGTGGAGGAGAGGAAAACTGTGACTTTGCAGCCGAGAAAACTTCAAAAATTGTGCGTTATTATTCCCGGGCTGAATGAAGCCGAGAATCTGCCTTTGCTCTACGGTGAACTGACCCGTATCCTGGGGCAATCGGAATGGGTGTTGGAAATAGTTTTCGTCGACGATGGCAGTTCCGACAGCACATTGGCAACCTGTGTCCGGCTGAACCAAAAAGACTCCCGCTTTCAGTATGTTTCGCTCTCGCGGAATTTCGGGCATCAGCGGGCCCTGACGGCGGGGCTCGATATGGCCTCCGGCGATGCAGTGGTGATTATGGACGCCGATTTGCAAGATCCTCCGGAAGTGGTACTGCAAATGATCGAGGTTTGGCAGCAAGGGGTGGACGTGGTGTATGGTCAGCGCAGAAGCCGCGAGGGAGAGACTTGGCTCAAGAAATTTACCGCCAAGCTGTTTTACCGCATGATGCGGATCCTTTCCGGGACCAAAATTCCCGAGGATACGGGTGATTTCCGTTTAATGGACATTCGGGTGGTGGAGGAATTGCGGAAGCTGCGGGAACAGAGCCGGTTTATT
Source organism: Methylacidiphilales bacterium (assembly GCA_035508775.1). Classification (GTDB taxonomy): domain Bacteria; phylum Verrucomicrobiota; class Verrucomicrobiia; order Methylacidiphilales; family UBA1321; genus JABDGH01. Next base: position 2,060 of record DATJMI010000080.1, on the reverse strand, counting down.
CGCGGTCTGGTCAGCTGGCTTGGATTTGAACAAAAGCCGGTTTTTTACGACCGGAAACCGCGTTATGCCGGCACAACCAAATATCCGTTTTGGCGAATGGTGCGCTTTGCTTGGGATGGAATCGCCACATTTTCGGCCATGCCGCTTCGGTTGGCCACACTGTTCGGGACACTTTTATCGTGCATGGCTTTTGTTCTGACCCTTTATTATATTCTTCGTAAAGTCTACTTCGATGATTTTATCAAGGGATGGGCCAGTATCATGGTGGCGGTGCTGGCGGTTGGCGGGGTGCAATTGCTGGTGACGGGAATTGTGGGTGAGTACCTTGCGAAAGCCTTTGAAGAACTCAAAGACCGTCCTCTCTATATCGTGCGGGAAAGCAGCCGCCCCTTTCCCCGGACAGGGAAAACATCAAACATTTTATAAGATGAACTATCTATTTATGTTAAATTTTTTTATAAAAGTAAAAGATCATTCTTTGTAAAGAGAAGATTTCTCCCGGGCAATAATAAAAAGCGTTCTTCAGATTAGGGCTTTTTTAGACAGTATCAAAAATTTCCAGAGATATTAGTTTCTATAAACATATAATTTGCAAGTTTAAAATTTCTACTTTAAAATTAAAATCCTAAGAAATTATTTTTGTCTATCCTCAAAGTTAAATGATCCATTAGGCAATTATCTCTCTAAATAATCCAGTAGATATAACTGCATATATTCTTTTCTTAGTTTGAGTTACGTCTGGAGAAAGTCACAAAATAGTAGTTGCCATACTTTGGATATTGGTTTTTAGTTCTCCCCCCAACCTGAATTTTTGTTCAGGCTTTGCCGTAATCAGTAGTCGCTGTAGTCGGAATTATTGCCGTAATTGCAATCACAACCCTAACCCCAAAAAAATCACATGAATATCACCACACCACTGCAAATGAACTCTCGGCGCATGTCCACGAGATGGTTCAACGCGAGCAAGCTGTTATGCGCAAGCTTTGTTCTTTGTTGCGCTTTTATCCTGGTTACCCTGGCGCACGCCGCCGACGTGCTTCAAAATATGAACGATACAAATCGCTCGGGCCGCAATCCCGATGAGACGACTCTTAACACAAGCAACGTCAATCAGAGCAGTTTCGGTAAAGTATGGTCCTATTCGGTCAATGGCGCCACTTACGCCCAAACGCTCTATGCCTCCGGCATCAGTCTCGGCGGGGCTGTCCACAACGGGGTCTATGTCGAAACGATGGCGGATCAAGCTTATTGTTTTTCTGACACAAGTAACGCGCAGTACTGGCACGTGAGCTTTACCGGCGGGGACATCACGCCGGTGCCCCCCGGCGATTATCCGTCCGGCAACAACATCATCGGGAACTTGGGGGTCGAGTCCACGCCCTACATCGACAAATCGCTCAATACCATTTTCATGGTGGCGAAGACGAAAAACACCAGCAATTCGACCTACTACTACAAGCTGCATGCACTCGATCTCAGCACCGGATCCGAGAAATATGGCGGACCGAAAAACATCACCGCCTCCGGGTTCGACGTGAAGCAGCAAAACCAGCGCATGGGTTTGGCCAAGGCGGGCAACAATATCATCGTCACCTGGACCTCGTACCAGGACAGTCAACCTTACCATGGCTGGATGATGGCTTACAATGAGACGACCTTGTCGCAGGTTGCCGTTTTCAATGACACTTCCAGCGGGAGCCAGGCCGGCATTTGGCAACAGGGCCGCGCGCCGGCGGTCGATTCCAGCGGCAATGTCTACGTCATTACCGGCAACGGCACATGGGATGGGAGCAAAAACTTCGGCGAAAGCTTCCTCAAATTGAGCAGCAGCCTGAGCTTGGAAAGCTGGTTTACTCCGGACAACTACAGCAGTCTGAATTCCGGCGATGAGGACCTGGGTTCCGGCGGCGCCTTGCTCATTCCCGGCACCAGCTATGTCTTTGGCGGGGGCAAACAAGGGGTTGTTTTCCTGCTCAATACGAGCAACCTCGGCCACGAGCAATCCGGCAACGGTCAAGTCCATCAGACTTTCACCTTCGCCAGTGGGGAAATCCACGGTG